>JBDHBK010000111.1:0-6205 GCA_039592635.1 Gemmatimonadota bacterium | reverse complement strand
CGCGCGGTCCCCGCTCTCCTCGCGTTCACGCGAGAAGTCGTGGAAACGCAGGTAGTGGCCGGCGAGAACCCAGTCCGCGTCGACATCGTGAACGACTGCGTCGCCGGCGATCGTGCCGGTCATTACCCAGTCCCCGCTCAAGTGATCGAGCACGGTGCCCTGCGCGGCGAGCTGAGCGGACGCGCCGGAGGGCAGGAACGCGAAGAGAGCAGCGAGCAGGACCGACGACTTCGTCACGATTACCTCCAGGAATGTGAGAGCGCCTTACGCCCCACACTATACAAAAAGGGGGGCTGGCTGGCGGAGGTGGATGGAACGGTGAGGCGGGAAGCCACTGCGTTGAAGATGAGTTGAACGTTTCCGCGGAAACGTTTCCGTTGAGAGCGGCAGCAATCAGGTCTCGCGGAAGAGCTCCACCAGGTCGATCTCGCCGAGCGACGCGGAGACCAGGTGAACGGGGAGGCGCTCCACATACCGGCGCAGGGACGGCGCCTCGGACGGGCGCTCGCCGAAGGTCCACGCCTCGACCGTCTCCGAGTCCGGGTCCACGATCCAGTACTGCCCGACGCCGTGCCGCTCGTACAGCTTCCGCTTCACGCCGCGGTCGCGCTGCGCCGTCGTGGGAGAGAGGACCTCGATCACCAGGTCGGGTGCCCCGCGGATTCCGGCTTCCGTAGGGGTGGCTCGCCCGGTCGAAGACACGAACACGATATCGGGTTGCACACCCTCCGAGGAGTCCGGGAACTCGACACCGATGGGAGCGATCCACAGCCGCCCGTGACCGGGCTCGACGAGGACGGACTGCAGTCTCAGAGCCAGGCGGAGCACGATGTCCTGGTGCCGGGGAGTCGACGCCGGCGTCACGTACAGCTCTCCCTCGATCGCCTCGTGGCGATGTCCGTCGTCCGGGAGCTGCTGGACGTCCTGCCAGGTGATCTGTGAGAGCGCCATACGTTCCACATTATACCTCCGGGTCGAGTGCAGCAGTACCCGATCCCAGGATACGGCGTGGCCTCACCGGGGGATCATCATCCTCGCTGGGGCCCCCACCGGGCGGCGTCTAGCTTCAAAGACACTTCCTCTCGCGCGCGGGCGACAGCGCATCTCGCGCGACTCCTCGCCCGCATCCCGGGGCCGACGTCCCCGGCGTGACGGACGTCACGTCGGTCGCCCCGGCGCTGTACAACCGCTTCCTCGAGGTCTTCCAGGGAAGCGACACCGAGGTGACCGCGGTATTCGTGGGAGACGTGGGCTCCGGGCCGCTGTTCACTTTCCGGGTGCCGGACGTGAGCGAGGCGGCGTCGTACGGGGCGGCGGTCCTCGAGGTGGCCGACCGGGAGAACGATCTGCGGGCTTCGGTGGACGGTTACGTACTGGAGGTTGGCGGGGGAGGCTGAGGGGGCGGCCCTCGTCAGGGCCGAGCAGGCGCACACAACACCGGGACCGTCGACCTCGCGGGGTCGGCGGTCTTGGCTCAATCCTCCTGGAAGATCTCCGCCAGGTCGATCTCGCCCGCACTCTCACCGCGGAGACGGACGGGCAGGCTCGTAGTGAAGCGCTCGGACTGGGCCACGTCCCCGAAGGTCCACACCTCGACGACCCGGGCATCGGGATCGACGATCCAGTACTGCTCCACGCCCTGTCGCTCGTACAGCTTCAGCTTCACGCCGCGGTCGCGGTGTGCCGTGGTCCGGGAGAGGATCTCGACCACCAGGTCGGGAGCTCCCCGGATCCATGCAGCGGCGATGATTCCCCGGCGCTCGGTCGACACGAAGACGAGATCGGGCTGGACGCCTTCCTCCGTGACGGGGAATTCCACTCCTGTGGGAGCGAAGAAGAGCTCGCCGCGGCCCGGATCGCCCAGCAGTCGCTGCAGGGCCAGGAAGAGCCGGCGACTGATCCGCTGGTGCCGCACCGAGGGGGCCGGCGTCACGTACAGCTCTCCCTCGATCGCCTCGTGGCGATGTCCGTCGTCCGGGAGTTGCTGGACGTCCTGCCAGGTGATCTGTGAGAGCGCCATACGTTCCAGATTATACCTCCGGGTGCGGGTCGGTGGCACCCGGAGAATGCTGCGCGGCCTCAAGGGAGGATCATCGCGAAGCCGGCAATACCGACAGGCCCTCCAGGCGGGCGGCCTCAGCAAGCCGCCCGTCCAGCGTCACGATCTCGGCCACCGGCGCCGGACCGGTGGCCGGGGCACCCGCCCACACGAGGGCCGCGGCGAGCTGAAGGGCGTCCGCGGCCCGGAGCTGGTGCACCCGCAGCACGCGGAACGCGTAGGAGCGCACCAGCTGACCGGGCTGGATCTCGAACCAGGCGGAAGAAAGCCGGTCGAGGACCTCGAACGCCGAATCCTGGTCAGCGGCCGAGAGCGCGCCCTCCCTCCGGCGCCGGGCGATCGCGGACGCGCATTCCACGGGCGTGGTCCACCAGACCGTCATTCGCGGGTCCTCTCGGACGAGTCGGTCGATGTCGGTGCTACGACCTTCGTCGAGGCAGAGTGGGAGGAGCGCCGACGCGTCCCAGAACCTCACCGACCCTCCCTCCGCTCGTCGAGCAGGGCGTCGAGCACGTCTGCGCCCGGCACCCGGGGGCGGAGCGCGGCGATCATCTCCGGGTCGATCCCGCCCTCCACGTCAGGCGGACGCACCTGGCCGGTTCGCACCAGCATCCGAAGCCGAGTGTCGGTCTCATCGGGACCCGATATGGGGGCAAGCCGCGCCACCGGCTTTCCGCGATCCGTCACAATCACCTCCTCGCCGGCTCGGACGGCCTTCAGATACTCGCTCAGCTTCGCCTTGAGCTCTGAGATAGCGACTCGCCTCATCGAATCCTCACGGTTGGGGGTCGGGATGGTTGTGACCATAATAGTCATGAAGATTGGGAGGGCCAAGCGGGCGCCGTCCCGTGGCGAAGTCCCCGAGGTCGAGTTCACTTTGGCCGACTATGAGGAGCGTCACCTGACCCAGCTGAACCGGGAGCTTTGAATGCGAGTGGTGGGCATCGACGGCTGCAAAGCGGGCTGGATGTGCGTGGCTCTGGAGCGCGGTCGCGCGGAGCACTGGGTCTCGCCCCACATCGCGGACGCGGTCCGGCGGGAGCCGGCTGCGGAGCTGGTGCTGGTCGACATCCCGATCGGACTTCTCGAGGGAGGGCCGGAGCGCCGGGCGCCGGACGTCGCGGCGAGAAAGGCGCTACGCGGAAAGCGGGCGTCCAGCGTCTTCTCGGCGCCGATCCGGCCGGCCCTGTATGCACCCGACTACCAGGCGGCCAACCGGCTGAGCAGGGATCTCACGGGGAGGGGAATGTCGAGGCAGACCTGGGCCATCGCGCCCAAGATCCGGGAGGTCGACGAGGCCCTTCGGCTCCACCCCGAGTGGCGGCACCGGGTGCGCGAAGTCCATCCGGAGCTCTGCTTCTGGGCGTTCGCGGGCAACCGGGCGATGGAGCACAACAAGAAGACGGACGAGGGATTCAGGGAGCGCCTCGATCTGCTCGCCGAGCGCTTCCCGGGCGCGGAAGACCTGCTGGGCCGGATCGTCCTCTGGGAAGGGAGGAGAGTGGCCCGCGACGACGCGGTCGACGCGGTGGCGGCAGCGCTCACCGGCGTGGACCCGGGAGCGCTGAGGACCCTACCTGAGACCCCGGAACGGGATGCCCGTGGACTCCGGATGGAGATGGTGTACGCGGCCCGCAGGACGTTCTCGAGAGTGACACTCCGGGTCTAGTTTCGGCCGGGCCGCGCGAGGCGAGAGCGTTACAGCCCGCGGCCTCCAACCACGCGCCTCGAACGACGATTGCGTTCTTGATCCCTACTTGACCACGCCTCTCGATCGTGCAGGCAGGAAGACTCGGGCCGCCCATCGGCCCGAGTGCCCTCTTCTGCAACCGGGAGGCATGCATGAACAAGCTCACCACCCCGTTGTTGCTGGCGCTGCTGGCGGCCGCCTGCGACAACCCCACGCAGCCCGAGTCCGCGGAGTACGTCCTCTCCTCGGAGGCTGAAGCACTCGCTCAGGCGGACGGCTCCGATGCAGGCTACCTGGCGATACAGGTCAACGATCCGCGCGGAGATCACACAGGCGCGATCGACGTTCGGAAGATGCGACTCGTCTTCGACCGCGCGACGGGTGACTACCGCATCGTGTTGACGGCGTCGCGCGACGCTCCCTTCGTCGGTGCGTTTCGCGTCAACGTCAACCTGTTCAATCCGGCGCTCGGCTCGGCTCGCGACCCGGCCGTGTTCAGTCACACGATGGCGGATTTCGATCTCCCCGCTCCAGTGACCGAGCTCGTGCTGGCGGGCACGAACCCACGGCTCACGCACTGGGAGAAGGGGCACGAGGTGTACACGAACAGCCTGGACGGAACGCCGAATCCGGACGGAACGAGTCTCTTCAGATCCGGCGTATCGAACTTTCCGATGGGCATGCTGACCAACGAGGACGTGATCGCGCAGCGTACATGGTCGGAGCCCGTGGAGATCCATGGGGCGGGGAAGCTGCCGTCCGGGTCCTTCGTCGTCGGGCGCGCGGCCGGCGACCGCGACGGCTTCGGTCTGGACCTCGCCGAGGGGGATACGTGGCAGGGATTCTTCGACGAGCGGGAAGGCGGAGATCCGTTCTTCACCGATCGCATGCCGACCGATCTCGACTTCAGCTGGAGCCTGGGATACCCCCTGCCGATAGGGGCCCAGGTGAGCGGAGCCGAGCTCGTGCTGTTCACCCTCGGAGTGCAGGACGGCGACAGCCAGGTGGTCGGCAG
Source organism: Gemmatimonadota bacterium (assembly GCA_039592635.1). Classification (GTDB taxonomy): domain Bacteria; phylum Gemmatimonadota; class Gemmatimonadetes; order Palauibacterales; family Palauibacteraceae; genus Benthicola. The sequence goes on along the minus strand of JBDHBK010000111.1, from coordinate 1,441 downwards.
CGACACCGATATCCGTCTGTACGTGGACGGGATCGAGGTCGCTGGCGCATTTGACACGGTCGATCAGTTCGACTGGATCGGCGCTCAGTGGGTCTCGATCGCCGGCAAGGTCGTGATCCCGATACCCGAGGCGACACTTCCGAGCCTGGCTGATGGATCGGCTACCGTCCGGATCGAGATCCTCCAGCTCGGGACCGCGCCAAGCACCGACGCGATCGCGATCGACTACGCGCTGTTGCAGGTGGTCGGCAGCTGACCTGAGCCGAAGGGGCCGGATGGCGCAATGTTGTCAACTTTGTGCGCCCGGTTCGGAGCAGATTTTCATCACCGGGGACCCGATGCCATCCTGCGGGTCCCCGGCGCCCGTCCCGCCCGTCGCACCTGCGTGGGAGTGAGTCATGATCCCCTGGTTGCGGTGGACGATCCAGATCGGGTACCGTCTGCCGAGCCTCGAAGAGTGGGGAAGGGGTGCGGAGCGGCTGTATGAAGTCGATGAACTGGAGGCAACACTCGAATCGGTGGCCGGCGTCACGCAAATGGGCTCGACACGACCTGAGATGTAGAAAAGTAACTAGCTATAATCAATGACTATAGCTGATAAACAGGTTGCATTCCCAGGGTTGCGCAAGAACCCCAAACACGTATACTGAAAATGTCCGATCGCTGCCGTTTGAGCGGTCGACCATGCGCGGAGTTGATCGCAGCTTGAAGGCGCGCGGGTCAGAGAAGGACAACCTTCTAAAGCGCGGGGAGGGCCTGACCGCGATGAGATAGAGCGATCAGGCCCTTTTTCCATCTGGGTTCCCAACGAAGGAGACGAGTCGCCCTAGTAGCCGGATAGCTTCGTGCAGATGACCTGGGTTTCATAATAGGATGTCTGCGACGATGCGCCCACGTTCTTGAACCCAGCCCACCACGCCGTCGGCTTTCCGTCGAGGTAGTTTCCCGGTCGGCTCGCCTGCAGCACCCACTCAGTGTTGTTCGGCTGTCCGCCCCCGCCCGTTGCGAACATTCCATCTGGGCATCGGACCTGTTTCTCGATATAACCGCCAGGTGCCAGCGTCGCGGTGGCCCCCGCCCAGGTACTGTAGAGCCCTCTCAGCGAGGAGGCCGGACTCTGCCGCGAAAGGTCCGGTACCGGACCCGGTTCCGTAACGGCGTTGGGTTCAGCGGGATTCGTCTCGTCGCAGCCGCAAAGCGAGATGGCGGCGAGTACTACCGCTACGGAAAGGAAAGCGAACTTACGCATAGTGGCCAACCTCCTGTAAAGGTCATGAGGTCAAGCCAGGCGGAGGGAGTCCGGCCAGATCGTCTGGGTCGCTACTGTAGCGCATCGAGCCGCGCTTCCAACTCTGCGATTCGCTTCTCCTGCTGCTGCACCACCTTTGTCAGGACCGCGACAATGTCCATCGGTCCAAGGCCCTTGCGGTCCCCAGTTGCT
>JBDHBK010000110.1:0-6205 GCA_039592635.1 Gemmatimonadota bacterium | reverse complement strand
CGCAAAAGCGCTGGCGTGGTGCCCCTCGGCCGGGAGAAGCTCTACCACATCGAAGCCGACCACGCGGCTGGCCCGGGCAACCCGCCGGAGCAGACGGTTCACCGGATACCACTCGAGTCCGCCTGGCTCAGGCGTACCCGTGGCCGGAATGAGCGACGGATCGAAGGCGTCGAGGTCGAGGGTCACGTAGACATGCCCGGTGAGAAGCCCTGCCACCTCGTCCATCCACGCGTCGTCCGCTGCCCCGACGATGTCGTGCGCCCAGAATACGCGGTCGGCGTCCAGGCCCGGCATCTCGGACGCGTCCACCGCCCGGATCCCGACCTGTACGATCGGACAGCGCTCGCGCGCCCGGGCCATCACGCAGGCGTGGTTGTGGGACGAGCCCTCGTATTCCTCACGGGTACCGGCGTGCGCGTCGATCTGGAGGACTGTCAGGTCGTCGAACCGGTCCGCCGCGGCGTCCACCGCGCCGATGGTGACGGAGTGCTCACCGCCGAGGACGACCGGAAGTTCACCTCGTTCGAGGATGGCAGCCACGGTTTTCCGAACCACGGACGACATTTCCTCGGGATCGGGGGGCACGTCCAGGGCCGCGAGGGTGCGGATCCCGTACCGCCAGGGTTCGCGGGCCGTCTCGATGTCGTATAGCTCGACGGCGGCAGACGCTTCCAGGAGAGCCTGCGGCCCCGCGTCTGCTCCCTTCTGCCACGTGCTGGTCCCGTCATACGGCACGGGAACGATGACCGCTCCGGTAACGCTGCGGGTCGAGTCCGCCGGCAGGCCGAGGAAAGTGGCGTGGCCGTCGCTCATGATTCGGCCTCCAGGTACGTATAGCCACCGAGTTCGGCCTGGTAGAAGCGCAACAGCATCCGTGTCTCGGCCACCGTCATCCGCCCCTCCCGAACGGCGATTTCGCAATCACGGACCAATAGCGGTTGCAGGCGCTCGGCGTCGTACTGCATGTAGCCGAGAACCTCTCGAGCCGTGTCCCCCTCGACCGTCTCTTCGATCCACCAACCGCCTTCTTCGTGCAGGCGCACGTGAACTACGTGGGTATCGCCAAACAGGTTGTGGAGGTCTCCCAGCGCCTCCTGGTACGCTCCTACCAGAAAGACGGCGAGGTAGTAGTCGGACCCGGGCAACAGCTCGTGAACGTCGATCGTGCCGCGGCCATCCACGAAACGGTTGATCTGCCCATCCGAGTCGCACGTCACGTCAGCCAGCACCGCCCGGTGCGTGGGTCGCTCATCGAGACGATGAATCGGTACGATCGGAAACACCTGGTCGATCGCCCAGGCATCAGGCAGGGATTGGAACACCGAGAAGTTGCAGAAGTAGGTTTCGCTCAGGATGTCCTCGAGTGGTTGCAGTTCCTCGGGCACCTCGTCGAGGCCTTGCGACCGGTCCTGGACTCGCGCACAGGTTCCCCAGAACAGCTGTTCGGCCAGCCCCCTGAGCTCGAGACTCATGTATCCCAGATTGAACAGGTTGAGGGCTTCCTCGCGGGCCCGGGTAGCGTCGTGGTAGCACTCCACGAGGCGGCCCTCGTCCACAGCCTCGTATGCGACGACCAGGTCCCGGATCGGCTGTGGTACCTCTTCACGACCGGACAGGTCTTCCGGAACCGGAAAGGTCTGCGGATACGTGGTCCTCGGCCCCGCCGACCCCAGCACGTTGAACACCAGGACGCTCTGGAAGGCGGAGATCGCCCGACCGGATTCGCTCACGATCGTCGGGTGCGGGACCCCGCGATCGTCGCAGACGCTCCCGAGCCGATACACTACCTCACGGGCGTATTCTTCGAGGGTGTAGTTCATCGACGAATCGGAACTCGTCCGGCTCCCGTCGTAATCCACGCCGAGACCACCGCCGACATCCACGTACCGGATCGGCGCGCCCAGGCGCACCAGCTCGGCGTACACGTGACCCAGCTCTCCGATGGCGTCCTTGAGGCGATCGATGTCGTGGATCTGGCTCCCCGGGTGGCAGTGAACGAGTTGCAGCACGTCAAGCATGTCGTGCGCCGACAGCAACTCGATCATCTGGAGTATTTCGCTCACGAACAGTCCGAATTTCGACTTCTCCCCCGCCGAGCCCTTCCAGCGTCCCGCTCCCTGGCTGGCGAGCTTCACCCGGACGCCGATGGTCGGCCGCACGTCGTGCTTCCGGGCGTGCTTCAGGATGAGACCGAGTTCCCCCGGGTCCTCGACGATGGGGACGATCCGGCGGCCCAGTCTTGCCGCCAGGATGGCCGCCTCGATGTAGCCGTCATCCTTGAAGCCGTTGCACACGATAAGGCGCTCGGATGCTCCCCCTGTCAGGGCCATCACCGCCAGCAGTTCCGGCTTGGAGCCCACCTCGAGGCCGAAGTCGTACTCCGTCCCGTAGCGGAACACCTCCTCGACTACCGGCCGCTGTTGATTGACCTTGATGGGGTAGGCAGCTACGTAGCCTCCGCGATAGCTGTTCTCGGCGATGGCGCTGGCGAAAGCCTCCCGCAGGGTCCGCAGCCGGTGCGCCAGGATATCCGAGAACCTGATGAGCAGCGGCGGAGATAGGTCTCGCTCACCCAGGCCCTCCACGACCTCCAGGAGGTCGATTCCTTCCTCGCCTTCGCCATTCGGACGCACGAGCAGGCGACCGTGCGGCGAAACGGCGAAGTACCCGTGCCCCCAGGCGTCGATCCTGTACAGGTCGGCGCTGTCGGCGGAAGACCAGGACCCGGCTTGGCTCTCGTCGCTCATGGCTGACGAAGATACACCGGAACAGCCCGTATCGGGAGCGCCGGAGGTGGCGTCAACCTTTCGTTCGCGTACCGTATCTATCAGGGGAAGGGTTCAGCACGATTCGGCACCATTCGCGAACTCGAGGAGGCGCATGCCATGTGGCAGTCAGAATCAATTCGACGGATCGTAGGACTCGGGGCCGTAGTGGCAGCCGCGGCGGTGGCGATCCCGGCGACCTCGGCCTCGGCACAGGAGACCTACGAGCTCTCCGGCGACCCGGCAGCGGTGTGGAACCTCGCAGGCGCGGTGAACGTGACCGGGGGCGGCTCAGTGCTTACGGTGGGGGTGAGACGCGGGGGCGCCGATAGCGGACAACTCGAAGTGGCCACGGGCGCAATCGATCTCGACAGCGATGGCGTGGGGCGCGTAGACGCGCTTCGCATCCTGTATCCCGGCGATGAGATCGTTCACCCCGGAGGCAACACCGAGCTGCATGTCAGGGACGACGGAACGTTCTACCGGGGCGGCAACCAGGGCCGCAAGGTGAAGATCCGGGAGGACGGAAGCGGGCTCGACGCGCATGCCGACCTGGACATTCGGATCCCCAACGGCAAGACGGTTCTGGTCTACCTGGCCGCAGGCGAAGTCGTCGTTTCCAACGTGGACGGCGACCTGACGGTCAGCGCCGGATCCGCAGACGTCCGGTCGACCGGCACTTCCGGCCGCCTCGTGCTCGATACGGGCTCAGGTGATGTGTCGGTTGACGACGCGCGGGGTGACGTGACGCTGGATACGGGCTCGGGTGACGTCAGCGCCAGCAACGTCTCTGGAGACAAGCTGACGGCGGACACGGGATCCGGCGACGTCACGGGCTCCGGTATCACGGTCGGCCAGTTGAGCGTGGACACGGGGTCGGGCGACGTCGATGTACTCGGCGTCGAAGCCAGGGAAGTGTCCGTGGATACGGGCTCTGGCGACGTGGAGATCGCCTTCCGGTCCAGTCCTGCCGAAGTCTCGGTGGACACGGGATCGGGCGACGTGACGCTCGCACTGCCCTCCTCGTGGGAATCCCGCGTGGAGTTGGACACCGCTTCCGGTGACATTCACTCCGACTTCCGCATGACCGTCGAGGAGATGGATGATGATTACGTGAGGGGACGGGTCGGGACCGGGGGTGGATCGCTGGAGGTCGATACCGGTTCGGGAGACGTCCGGCTCGTCCAGAATTGAGGCAAGGCTCAAGTACCGGTAATCGGTCCGCCCTGCCAGGGTTTCTCTGAGGTCCCGCGCCTGGCCGCGCCTACGGCGAGCTGGGCGCGGGCCTCCTTCGTTTCCCGGATCACCACGGTCTCGGCCAGTTTGTCCTGCAGACACTGGCGATTTCGGTCCCACAGGATCCGCAGGAAACCCTCCATCCCGGTGAACAGCGACGCCGCGTATCCCCCGAATCGCTCGAAAGCGACCCAGTAGCTCAACGCGCCACCGTCCAACCGCAGTACGCGAATCCCCATTACGCGCTTTCCGGGAGTCCTGCCGCGGAAGAAGGCCGTGAGGAACGTGAAGTACAGGCCTGACCAGCCGATCCCCAGCCCCAGCTCATCCAGGAAACCGATGACGGTGGCGATGAGTCCCCGGTCCCGCTCCGCCTCGAGCTCTTTTTCCGTCGCCTCGAGTTCGGCGGACAGGCGGTCATTTCGAGCCTCGAGGCGCACCATCTCGCGCTCCCTGGCCTCCCACTCGGCCGGGGCCAGACGACGACCCAGCAGTGATGCCGTGCTCCGCTCGGTCACCGTGTCGCCAGCTGCTCGCGCGGTCCCGTACACGGCCAGCAGAGAATCGATATCGAGCCGTGCGGCCTGCGGCTCGTCCACCTCTCCCGACGGACCGATGGCGCGGCCGATGGCCCTGGCCACCGGGGCGTCGACATCCTCTGCCAGGCTGTCCAGCACCGAGCGCATTTCCTCCGGTGCGATGCCCTGATCCTCCAGGCGGCGGACCAGCCGGCTGGCGGCGGCTTCCGCCTCGACCGTGTCCTCGGATCCGAACACCGACATGAAGTCAGCCGCCGCTCCGAGTGTCACCGGTACAGACTGCCCGCCTTCCACATCGGTCTTGAACAGGACCGTATCGTCGTCCAGGAACAGGGAGCCCCAGATGGCCAACACGGCGACGAACACGACCACGGCCCCACCGCAACCGATCCCGGCTCGAGCCGCCGTAGACCCGAGCCCCGCCTTGCGGCCGCGGAACGCCAGCCAGAAAAGGAATGACCCGCCCGCGAGGGCCAGAAGAACGCCTTTGGCGTTTGCGAGCAGGCCGATCAGCAGCAGGTCGATGAGAATGGCCGCGGCCCGACGCCACGGGTGAGCGAGGGGAAGGCCCAACAGATCCGGAGACACCGAAAAGGCGTCCGGGGTGACGATCTCGCGTGGATCCCTGCCGTTCGACATGCGGAAGGTTAGTAAGTCCGGCGATCGAGGACAATCAGCACGGCAGGCGAGGGGTCCGCGAGCGTAAGCGGGGCGACCGGGCGGCCGCCCCGCGCTCAGGAGTGTTTCAGATCGACAGGGCTCGGCGCGCCGGCCGCACCGACTGCGCCGGAACCCAGTTCACGGGTCCATCCGGCACCCGCCACGAGTTGAGGCGAGACAGTTCCCGGACCGGCTCGGCCCACTCGACATGCACATCGCCCTCGTCGAACTCCATGTCGAATTCCTTGGGCTCGAAGAAGAAGCTGTTCATCTCGCCGTCGTCCGAACGCCACGTGTTCTCGACTTCCGGAAGTTCAACGGTCACGGTGCGCTCGCTACGGTCTCGCAGGATGCGGATGGCGACCGGGCCGGCCTCCGCGTCCCATACCAGCCGAGATACGTCACCGGTGCCCTCGATCTGCTCGCCGTCAACGGCGACGATTACGTCACCGGCCTTGAGACCGGCCTGCGCCGCCGGTGACTCATCCTTCACCGTGGTGATCAGCACCCCGGTGCGCTCGCCGAGACCGAAGTAGTTGGCCAGCTGTGGCTCGAGGGACTGAATCCCGACCCCGAGACGCCCGCCCCGCATGGACATGAAAGTCATGACATGTGGCATCTCCCGGATTCTGACTTTGAGGTCGCCGAGGTGTTCCCGGCTCTTCTCCAGATGTTCCCGAAGCTCGATCACGTGGTCCTCATCCCAGCCGGAACGCAGGGCGAATACTCCGCCCGGTCCACCGCGATGACCCAGTTCGACGGCGATCGTCCTGTCGGAACCATCCCGGATCACACCGAGTGACGCGGAGCGTCCCGCCGGAGTCTCCGCCAGGATTCTACGGAGCTGCGCTTCGCTTTCGACCCGGTCGTCGTTCCAGCTCACGATGACGTCGTCTTCCTCGAGACCTGCGTCACGCGCCGGACCTTCGTCCGCCACGCCGGTGATCCGAACGCCCCTCTCCTCACGGAGGCCCAGCCTCGTGACATCCTCGGCCGTCACGTCGG
>JBDHBK010000109.1:0-8063 GCA_039592635.1 Gemmatimonadota bacterium | reverse complement strand
GCACTGCACGTCCACGTACCTCGAATCCCCGGTGGACGTCCAACCTGCGGGCTCGGTCGCAGCGTTACCGAGCTGGCTGACTGTGTGGCATGCCTCGCAGAATTCCTGCGCGTGACCGCTGTCCTGCAGGCTGTTCCAGGCGTCGGCGTGTGCCGTGGTCGCCCAATTTGCACTCGGTGTTGCGTGGCATTGCGCGCACGTCGGCTCGCCAGCCTGTCCCTGCACATACCCAAGCATCCCACCCGCCGACGCCGGCGGATCATCACCGAACGGCCTGTCGTTGTACACGGTGTCTTCGTCCACACAGCCGCCCGCAAAAGCGGCAAGCCCCAGCACAGCGAGGCTGGCTCTCACAGTCCGACGGAAGGAGCCGCGACGGAAGTCGGAGTCGCCCACGGTGACCTCTCCTGAAGTTGAAATTGCCGGGTCCGGCACGACGCCGGCCCGACGCGCCGACGTTACCCCAAAAGCTGGCCTCCCCTGGGCGAATGTGCAAGCAGGGCGAGGTGGGTCGCCGTTTCGGACGGCACGAGGTTGCGTTCGGTCAGCGGGCCGCGACATTACGATGTTCGAGAAGCAGGCAATGGAACCCGGAGATGGACGAATGACCGACCAGACTTTTCTCATGCTGCTGATTGTCGCGAGTGTCCTCGCTCTGGCGGTCGGGGTGTGGATCGGCCTCGGTTACCCGGGCCTGTACGACCGCTACGAAGACACGGGTGCAAAAGCTCCGCGCAAGGCCCCGATCCGCATTCTGCTGGATCGAATGGGCGGATCCCGGCGCAGGGGGAGCGGCCGCAGACCCGGTACCGGGCGCTGGTCCCGCCGGTGATTACGGACCGGCACGCAGCGGTTCGCCGTGTCCTGTGGGCTGTCCTTCTTGCCAATCTCGCCGTGATCGCTGCCAAGCTCTGGATCGGACTGCGATCGGGCTCCCTGGCGGTCCTGGGGGACGCTGCCCACTCGGGGGTGGACGCGCTGAACAACGTGGTCGGCCTCGCGGCGGTGAAAGCCGCGTCCGCTCCACCGGACGACGAGCACCCCTACGGCCACGCGAAATTCGAGGTACTCGGGGCGCTGGCAGTGGTCGCCTTCCTCTCCATCACCTGTTTCGAGCTGGTGAGCGCCGCGGTCGGAAGATTGCTCGGCGATCCGGCGCCCCCGCGCCTCGACCCCCTGACCTTCGCCGTTCTCCTGGGCACGATGGCCGTCAACGTTGCGGTAGCGTGGACCGAGAACCGGGCCGGGAAGCGACTCAACAGCGTGCTCCTCAAGGCTGACGCCCGCCATACCGGTGCCGACGTGCTGGTCACCGCGTCGGTCCTGGGGGGTCTGTTCATCGCGAGTCGGGGCTGGACCGCGGCCGACGCCTGGCTCGGAATCGTGGTGGCGCTTCTCATCGCCCACAGCGGCTGGGAAATACTCAGGCAGGCCATCCCCTCGCTCGTGGACCGGGCCGCCATCGACGCGGCCCGGATTCACCGCTTCGTCTCGGACGTAGCGGGCGTCCGCGAGGTCACCGAAGTGCGGAGCCGGGGGGATCTCGAGGGCGCCGCGTTCGTGGAGCTCACGATCGAAGTGGACGGAGGCCGAACCGTGGAAGCAGGCCACCAGGTGGCGGATGCGGTGGAGCGTCGGCTCGTCGAGGATGCGGGCTTCTCGACTGCGGTGGTTCACGTGGAACCCTGGCAGGCAGACGATCGCGAGCCCGATGCGGGAAAATCGCCGCCAGGCTAGTTCTGCAGCGGAGCGACCTCCCACAGGCACTGGTCGTCCCCACGGCTCTCGCAGCGCGGGTGACGAACCGGCGTCGACTCGCCCAGACCGTGAGCGCATGCCGTGAACGCCGCCGTGATGATTCCGCAGGCCGAGCCGGTGTCGTCCGCGACGGCCGGAAGACAATGAGCCACGGAAATCGAGGGGTCCGTACGATCGGACCGGATCGCACTACCCGGGCTGAGAGATTCGGCGACCCGCCTCAGATGGCGCAGAAGAGACCGCCGTCGGAACCCGGCCGGTGACAGCCGCCGCGCGAAGCCCGCAGCGCGCGGGGTTCGCGAGATGTACTCCGACCCGAGCCGGTCCCCGGCGGCTTCGAATACCATGCGAGCGTCAGGCCGGCGAGCGATAAGGCGGAGTAGATCCAGGAACTCGCTGGCTTCCAGTTGACGCCTCCGCTTTCGCATGTCGGCATAGCGTCGCATCTGCCCGTCGATGACGTCGCTCAGGCCAAGGCGTCGCGGGAGGCTGATATGGAACGCCTCGTCCTCGAGCACCTCGGGCGGCGTGTCCACGTCGCGCAGTGACTCGAGAAGTACGAGCGCCACACTGGGGCTCAGCCAACCATCGATTTCCGTGCTCTGTTTCATATGAGAGCCTAGCCTAGGCGTGAGGTCGGCTCGGAGCAAGGCACGACCTACCCGGCCCTCCAGCTTGTGACCGGGGAAGGGCCGTCGCATAATCCCCCGCTTGGCATTCGAGCGCCGCCGGCCGGGGTCCTCCCCGCCCGACGGCCACCCGGAGACTCGACAGGCCGGATAGCGCCGGCAGTGAGATATGTACGATCCGACGACGCTGGAAGAGAAGTGGCAAGCCTACTGGGCGGCACGCGGAATCAACGAGCCCGACATGGACGGGGCGCCGAACCCGTTCTTCAATCTGATGATGTTCCCGTATCCGTCAGCCGAGGGCCTGCACGTCGGAAACCTGTATGCCTTCACGGGCGCCGACTTCCACGCCCGTTACCAGCGACTGCGGGGCCAGAATGTCTTCGAGCCGATCGGGTTCGATGCGTTCGGCATCCACTCCGAGAACTACGCACTCAAGGTCAACGCCCACCCGATGGACCTGATCCCGCGGAGCATCGCGAACTTCACGCGACAGCTGAAGCGGTCGGGTATCATGTTCGACTGGTCTCACACGGTCGACACGACGGACCCCGACTACTACCGCTGGACCCAATGGATCTTCCTGCAGCTCTACGACGCGGGCCTCGCGGTCAAGAAGGAAGCGCCGGTCAACTGGTGCCCCTCGTGCAAAACCGTGCTGGCCAACGAGCAGGTGGAGGGCGGCAAGTGCGAGCGCTGTGGCACCGAGGTCGGACAGCGCCTTCTCAGCCAGTGGTTCTTCCGCATCACGGAATACGTGGAGCGCCTGCTCGCGAACCTCGACTGGATCGACTGGTCGCCGTCGACTCTTACGGCGCAGCGAAACTGGATCGGCCGCTCGGAAGGCGCGCTCCTCCGTTTTCTGCTGGCCGGCGATCGGGACGACAAACTGGAGGTGTTCACGACCCGGCCGGACACGATCTTCGGCGCGACGTTCATGGTCCTCGCGCCGGAGCATCCGCTGGTCGACGAGCTGACGTCCGAGGAGCAGCGCGCGGAGGTCGAGGCGTACCGATCTGCGGCCGCGGCGATCGACCTGGTCGAGAGGCGGAAGGCCGACGACCGGACCAAGACGGGTGTATTCACCGGCGGCTACGCGGTCAATCCGGCTACCGGCGAGAACATCCCGGTGTGGATCGCCGACTACGTCCTCATGGAATACGGTACGGGCGCGATCATGGCCGTTCCGGGGCACGACCAGAGGGACTTCGAGTTCGCCCGCCAATTCGGGCTGCGAATCCTGCCGGTCGTGGCTCCGGCAGACGTGTTCGCCGGGTTGTCCGACCCGTCATCCGTCGAGCTGGACCTCGGAGACGAGGCCTTCGTCGAACATTCCGATGACGAGCGTCTCATCAACTCCAGCGAGTTCAGCGGTCTCCTGGCGTCCGAGGGCTCGGAGAGGATCGTCGAGTGGCTGGGAGAGCAGGGGCTTGCAGAACCCAAGGTGAACTACCGCTTGCACGACTGGTGCATCTCTCGTCAGCGCTACTGGGGCCCGCCGATCCCGATCCTGTATTGCGACGCGTGCGGGACCGTGCCGGTGCCCGAAGAGGACCTTCCGGTCGTCCTGCCACACCTGGAGAACTTCAAGCCTGGCGACGACGGAATCGCTCCGCTCGCAAAGGACGAGTCGTTCTACCGGGTGACCTGCCCTTCCTGTGGCGGTGCGGCGCGTCGGGAAACCGATGTGTCCGACACGTTCCTCGACAGTTCGTGGTACTTCCTGCGCTATCCGAGCGCGGACTTCGACGACCGTCCGATCGATCCCGCTCGCACGGAGCGCTGGTTGCCGGTGGACATGTACATCGGCGGGGAAGAGCACGCCGTGCTGCATCTCCTGTATTCGCGGTTCATCACCATGGCGCTGCACGACCTGGGGCACGTCCCGTTCGAGGAGCCGTACCTCCGCTTCCGGAAGCACGGCCTGATCATCCGGGACGGCGCCAAGATGTCCAAGACGAAGGGCAACGTCGTCAACCCGGACGAGTACATCGACCGGTTCGGCGCCGACACCTTCCGCACGTACCTGATGTTCCTCGGACCGTACCAGGAGGGCGGCGACTTCAGGGACAGCGGAATCGTCGGACCACAGCGGTTCCTCTCGCGCGTGACGGATGCCGCCGAGGCCGCGGTGGTGGAGGGGGCCGTCGGTTTTCCCGACGCTGCCGTGGAGCGGGCGGTGCACCAGACGATACGCCAGGTCACGGATGACTTCGCCAGTCTGTCGTTCAACACGGCGATCGCCGCTCTGATGGAGCTCCTGAATACGCTTAGGGCCTCCGGCCGCGTGCCCACCCTCGATGAAATCCGGCCCCTGGTAATCATGCTCGGCCCCATCGCGCCGCATTTGGCGGAGGAACTCTGGGAGCAGCTTGGAGGCGAGTCGAGCCTGTTCGACCACGCTTCGTGGCCGACGTTCGATCCAGAGAAGTTGGCCACGGACACGGTGGAGATTCCGGTGCAGGTGAACGGCAAGCTACGGGCGACGATCTCGCTGGAGCGCGGGGCGGGCGAGGATGCGGCGATGTCCGCGGCGCTGGCGGACGAGTCCGTGCAACGTCATGTCGCCGAGGGCTCCATTCGGAAGACGATCTACGTGCCCGATCGGATGCTGAACCTCGTGGTCACCAGTTGACGTTTCCTTCCTTCGACGTGTCAATCTCCGCCTGGTCGTCCCCTTCGGCGAACAGGAAGGCGCGCAGGTTGGTCACCAGAAATTCGCGGGCCTGCGGGTCGCGTACGTTCAGTCCGTAGTGGTTGATCAGGAGCATCTGCCGCTGCTTCCAATCGTCCCAGCAGTCCGAGCAGATCTCGGAGACCAGCCTCTGTCCGAGCTCGTTGGGGAACGGTGGCCTCGGAATGGGCTGCCGGTCGGGCTTGCCGCACCTCAGGCATTGGAGGGTAGGAGGCGAAGGCACGGGGTCAGACCGGGACTGTGAGAACGGAGCAGTTCGCTCCCTGGATGACCTGCCGCGTGATACCACCGAGGATTACGCGGCCCTTGAGTCCCGGTGCGTGGTACTTGCCGATGACGATCAGGTCGGCGGCCTCGGTCTCGGCCACATTGAGGATGTGGTTCACGATAGGTCGGCCGCGCACGATCGCAGTCTGGATTTCGATCCCCTCTTTGAGTTCAGCGGGAACTCGCGCCAGCGCCTCGTCCCGCGCACGCTGCTCGAGAAGTCGGATCGTCTCTTCGGTCTTGGTCGGGGAGCTGACCGCTCGCACGTATGCCTGCAGCGTGCCGGGCATGGCGTGCATCAGCACCAGGCGCGTGCCGAAGTACGACGCGTAGCGTGCCCCGGTAGCCGCGATCGGTGCACTGCCGTCCCTCAGGTCGAGGGCCGCGAGGATCGTCTTGTCCGTTGCGTGTCGGATCGGCCTCCACACCAGGACGGGAACGCTGGCCTTGCGGACGATGGCGACACACGTGTTGCCGACTTCGTCCGACGGCCACATTCGCTTCTGGTGGGCCCCGACGACTACGAGTTCGGTCTTGATCTCCTCGGCAACCGCCACCAGCGCTTCGGGAGTCCAGCCCGCCCGCACCTCGACCCTCGCCTCGATGCCGCACTGCGCCGCGATCTCTTCGAGATTCGACCGCGCGTCGAGTTCACGCTCCTGGACCATGCCCAGTTTCGGCTACGGAGGTGTCGGAGAAGTCGACGCCGATCAGGATGCTCTGGTACATGGCGCTCGAACCTAGCGGACCGCAGTCTCGATCGCACTAGCCGGCTGCCGAGCTTCAGCTACCGCTCCGGGCCGGGCGAGCAGTCGATCGAGGGCTTCCCAGGGGTCTCCGCTCCCGGTCTCCCGGATCACGTCGCGGACCGCCGACTTCAGGTTGCCCGACTGCTGGTACAGGTCTTCCATGTCATCCAGGCGCGTGTAGTAGAGCATCCGGGACAGCAGCCAGGCATTGTTGACACGGTCGGGATCCAGTCCACGGTACCGTCCGGACCGGAACTCGGACTGGACCTCGGCTTCGAATCTCTCCGCCGCTTCCCTGAGTAGTCTCGCCTTCTCCGCGCGCATCTCGTCGGCCGGCAGGTCCGACGAGTACAGCGCCTCGAGCGGATCGAGCACGGAGTGGAAGAACCGCCCGAACACCCGTATGTCATGCCATCGGGCTTCGGCCGTCTCGCACGACGCCTCGTCCGCGATCCCGTCACAGAAGAACGAAATGGCCCCGCGGTGGCCCACGAAGTTGGCGAAGCTCTCGTTGAACCGGGCCTGCCCCTTGGGGAAGAACGTACCGTGAGTGATTTCGTGGATCACGGTCTCCACGATCCCGACGCTGTCGGCCCGCAGTGTCGTCGACATCAACGGATCGGGAAACCAGCCGAGAGTACTGAACGCGCTCGACGGCCGGACCCAGGTGTCGTACCCCTGTTCGTCGAGCTTCGCAGCCTCCTGACTGGCCTTGTCGAAGTCGAAGTAGCCCTTGTAGGGCATGCTTCCAACGATCGGAAACCACCACGTCTTCCATCGAAGCTCGAACTCGTGTGCCGCGTTGACCACCATCAGCAGCGTGTCCCGCTCCAGCTCGACATAGCTGGTATACGAATCCCCCGGTACCAGATCCAGGGTCCGTTCGGAATACTCGCGGGCGTGCTGCACCAGTCTGAGCTTCCCTCGCAGTTCGGCCGACGCCGTGGTGTCGTGGACGATCTCGTGAATGGGTCTGCGAGCCGAGAGAATCTTCGCTTCCTCCCAGCCCGCACGAAGTACGTAGCCCGGGGAACAGGCCGTGAGAAATGGCATGGCGGCGATGCTCGTCGCGCATAGTACATGGTGCAGGCGGTTCCGTGTCATGCTGGCTATACGTTCCGGACTCACTTTGGTGCCTTCCGTCTCCCTGGACGGGGCGTCACGGCTTCCTCACGTAGTACACCCGCTCCCGCACGGCGTCGCCGCGGTACTGGCGGCCGGGTCCATCGGAGTCACTTCGATACCGTCGATACCCCCGGGTGAATACACGGAAGGTGTCCGCGTCACCGGAAGCACGAAACGCATCCTCGATGCACTCTCGCGGCAGCAGGCCCTCGTCGTTGTAGCTGAGCAGCACGTGCCTGGCATCAGCCAGGTCGAGGATCGAGCGCAGCGCGGCCTCACAGCGCCCCCGGCGCCACCCCTGCGCCAGGAGCTCCGGCAAGTGGTAGTAGCCCGGGTATTGCCTCTCGTTGTACGGCGGGTCGAGGTACAACAGGTCCAGCGATCCGGCCTGCCCCAACAAGGTCTCGGCTCGTCCGCAAAACGCCGTACACCCCAGTGCCGACGCGGCCGTGGGTACGGTCGGCCTCAGCGGCTTGAGGCGGATTCGTCTCGTTGCGTTGGGCTGCCAGCTCTTGACGAAGGACGCGTAGACTCCGGTGGTGTTCGCGACCCTGTCCGCGGCCTGGATCAAGGTGGCCAACAGGAGTTGGGCGCCGGCATTGTCCAGCAGGTCGTCCCGGCGCCACTGTGAGATCCTGTCCCGCATCGCGTCGATCGCGGCGCCGTTCTCGGGCGTGAAGTACATGCGACCATGCTCGCGTCCGTCCGCGCCGGCCGGAGTGTAGTGCTCGGTGACGAAGCCGGGCCTCGGCGGCAGATCCTCGAGAACACGCAGCACGGCCCCGTAGCTCAGGACCTTCCGACTCGCGCTTCCTCCGGACAGGGCTCCCGGGTAGCGAG
>JBDHBK010000108.1:0-6296 GCA_039592635.1 Gemmatimonadota bacterium | reverse complement strand
CAAACGCCTTGTAGACGTTAAGGAGCAGGCCACCGAGCACGGCGCGCGTGTCTTCCTCTGCCAGCCGGCCAGCACGCACGCCAACCGGAGCGGCGAGAGCGAACACGACGGCAGCTGCGCCGGCTGCCGCCACAGCTTGAATCGATGGACGCCTTCCGGCCTTCAGGTCCACCAGGAACCGGCTGACCATCCAGAGCAGGATCGCGAGGGCCAGGATCGAGGCGACCAGGGCAGCGTAGTTCCGCCCAGGTGGATCACGCACGGGCACCAGCCCCGGCACCGTCGGGTTCGTGAGGAAGTTCTCCCACCGGAGGACGTCATCTCCCACGGAAAGGAAATAAGGGAGGCTGCCCGCCTCGTCCGTCGCCGCGGCCGGGATTCGATCCACCCGGTCCGTGAACAGCTCCCAGGTCATCTCGACCTCCTCGGGAAGTCCGTCGACCGGGTAGACCCAGATCACCCCGAGTGTGGCCGATACCGCGTCCAGGTCCTGCGGCGGGTCGATCACACCACTCGTGCGCAGGTTGCGATAGATGAAGTGGATTCGGTCCAGGAATCCGTCCGCTGGTTGTCCGTCGATGGTGACCGGGTTCCGCTCCGCCAGGAACTCCGCTACGCGCCGCTTGATCTCCTCCTGGTCCGCGACCGGGATCACGTCCCGATCAGCCAGTCCGAGATCGAGCCCCCACTGCGCCAGGTCCCGCGGCCGCACCACGATCTCCTTCCGGACCTCGAAGGGCTCTACATACAGGTACGCCGACACCGGAGACCGATATTGCCGCCACAGGTTTCGGTTCTCGAACTGCGAGTACCACGGATCGTCCCAGTCGAGCACCAGGCGCTCCGGCTGCCCCAGGTACCGGAAATCGTTGACGTGAAGACCGCCGTGATAGGTGACGAATCCGATGCTCGCGATCTCGGCACCGGCCTCCGCGGGCCGGGGACCGATCGTGAGGCTCTCCGGCCGATCTGGAATCGGGTACGCCAGCCGGGCGAACACCACCGTCTCCGCGTCTTCCGGCTGGTTGGGTAGAGACTGCCCCGTGATCTGGTCCCGCTGAATCCGCTCGCGAACCTCGAGAGCGCGCAGCCGGCCCGGTGACGGAGGACCGTCGTCGGCTCGCACCGTGAAATCCTCGCGCACGAACATCAACAGCCGGTCGATCCATGGCTCCGGCGCGTAGCCGAGGCGTTGGAAGAGCTCGTCCGGCAGGAGATTGCGGAAGGCCTTGATATCGTCGGGGCCGATCTCGAACTCGACGACCACCGAGTCCTGCTCAATCCAGATCTCGGCAATCGTGGTCGCCAGCATCGCACGCGTGATGACGAGGGCGTCGGGCCGCAGCACGCGGGGAAGCGCCACCGTGACCATCACGGCGAGGCCGGCCCAGAAAGTGAGTTGAAAGCGCGTCGATACGAGTCCGAGCTTCACGGGTCGCAGGCCGTCACTACAGGCCCACGGCGAGAAGCAGGGCGTACACGTACGTCACCCGACTGCTTGTGATGTCCGCGTTGAACTCCGGTCCCAGGGACCACCGCTCGCTCAGTGGGAAAAGGTAGGCGAACGTCAGGCGAACCAGGCCCTCCGTCTCGCTCACCGTGTGTGTCTCACCGTGGTCGGTCTCCTCGATGTCTGCCCTCTCGATTCCGAACGCCACCGCGAGCTCGAACTGCTCGACGGGCTCATAGGTGACCCCCACCAGCGCCACCCGGTCGCGCTCGAGCTCGCTATCGGCGTACTCGAGCTTGATCCCCGCCGCCCAGCGGTGAGACAGTTTGTAGCCGTATGACAGCCCCAACGCACCACCGGTGTCGTTGTTCTCCGTGTGTGTCGCCGCCCCACCGGATAGACCAACGTAGTGACGGAATTGCAGGGGCTCCCCGTGCTCTCCGTGCTCCGTTGCCGGGGAATGCTCTGCTTCCTGGGCGATCGCCGGCGGCGCGGCGAGGAGCACCGCGGCGAACAGCCGCCAGATTCTGATCAATCGGGCCGGTAAGATCATCTCCCGGCCCGTCAGACTGTTCAGATTCAAGTTCACTACCTTCGGGTTGCAGTCTCCGTCAGACCGTCGCGGATTCCATTTCCTTCTTCACACGGCGCAGCTTGAAGCCCAACATCAGCTTCAGAATGCCGCTCGCGAACGCGTAGATCGCGATCAGCCATACCAGGGCGAGAGCGCCGGCGCCGGGCCGCGCAAGAACGAAGAGTCCGAACAGGATGGAGATCACTCCGCTGAGCGCAATCGCCCACTCTCCTTCGACTTCCTTGCGGATCTGGATCGCGGCCATGATCTCGCCGACACCCCGGACTACCGCCCAGACCCCGATCAACCACAGCAAAGCCAGGGCCGTGGCACCAGGCCGTGCGATCGCGAACACGCCGGCCGCGATGCTGACCAGGCCGAGAAGCAGGTACGCGGGTCGCTTATTGCCGCCGATGCCCATGACGAGCGCCGTCACACCGTCGATGAGCGCGTACACGCCAAAGAAGATGATCAACACGAGGACCGTGGGAACCGGATATGAAAGCGCCCCGATACCGAAAAGGAGTGCGATCACCCCGCGTACCGCGAACGTCCACCACGAGTCTGCCAGTCCCTTGAGCACAAGCCTCTCCTTTTCGCCGGTTCCAGAGTCACCGCCCTTACCCGTCCCCGCACGCGAGAATCGTTAATATATCATGCGCTTGCGCCGCCGGGCACACGTTACCGCGTCTTCTCAGAAAGCCCTCACCTCAGCCGCGATGTCGAGAGAGCCAGACCCCTCCAGGAGCAGGGTGATCTCGACGGTATCGCCCTCGACCAGAGACCCGACCCCCACCAGCATGATGTGGAAGCCGCCCGGCTCGAGGACTGCGGCGCCTCTCGCAGGGAGATCGAGAGCCTCGACTTCGGTCATCCGCGCGAGTCCTCTCTCATCAATTGTCGTGCGGTGAATACCGGTCATTCGAGCAATCTCGGCTCGAACCCCGATCAGCCGATCCGGTGCCTTCCCCGTGTTGCGTAACGTCATGTACGCGGCCGTATTCACATTGAGGCCGTCCACCGCGCGGACCCACGCCTCCTCCACCTGGATATTGGGCTGAGGCGGGGCCGACTCCGTGCACGCTGACACTGCGAGGATCCCGGCCACCGCCAAGGCCAGGATGCCCTTTGATCTCCGAATGGACATCAGAACGCCTCTCCGAGGCTCAAGTAGAATCCGGATGACCCCTCTCCGAAAGCGAAATCCGCCCTGATGTTCAAGCCCTCCTTCTTCGCGAGGAGGAATCGGATGCCGGCTCCGCCGGCCACCCAGAACCGGTCGAGGCCGAAGTCCCCGATCTCGGGTGCCACCTGTCCGAGACCGACGAAACCGACCGCGCCGAATTTCCAGATCACGGGGAGGCGATACTCCCCCTGGAACGCGAGCAGACTGCGATCGCGGTAGCGCCCCTGAAAGTAGCCGCGCAGTAGAGACTCTCCACCGAGCTGAGGGTACAGATCGAACGGGGGCTCTCCACTCGTGGCGATCCCGAGTGCCTGGAGCGCCACCAGGTGCGTGCGAGCCACCGGGAAGTACCTGCGCAGATCGAGCGTATACACGCCGAATCCATTGTCCCCGAACCATACATCCGCGAACAGGTCCACCAGGAGCTTGTGATAGGAGCCTCGCCTGGGATAGACCCGGTTGTCCCGGGTGTCCCGGATCAGGCTGCCTCCGAGCCCGATTGCCTGCTCGTCGTCCACGCCGGGGGCAGAACCCGATTCGATGAGCCCGCTGTCGGCGACCTCCGTGATCTTCCGATCGATCACGTTGGCCGCCAATCCCGCGTACCAGCCCGTGGCGACGTTCTTCTGCGGCCACAGCTGCAGAGTCAGAGTTTGAGGAGTGTAATCTTCCTCGGCAGAGTCCGGCGTGTCGTTGCCTATCCCCCAATACTTGGTGGGAAACTTCGAGAAGCTCACTCCCGACGAAATGCGCCACCGATCTTCATCCAGGTACATGTCGCCCCAGACTCCCAGGATCAGCTGGTTCTTCGTCGTGTAGATTCCGACGAGAGACAGGGACGAAGGCGGGCTGATCGTGTCCCGGGGGCTCGCGCGATAGTAGTTGATCGCCGTGATCCCGAATCCGAGGCCCGTCTCCGGCTGGTAGAAGATCACCGGGAGGGGGATCAACGAGCCCCCGTCGTCCTGTTCAGTCGCCTCAGCGGATGGCTCGCCGGCGGCCTCGTCCGCCTCCGGTTCCTGGCCGAGAACCCGAGATGGCGACAGTGCCAGGAAAGCGGCTATCATCGGGAGAGCCAGTCCGGTCCAACCGGGTCTCATGCGAGTTCTCGCGGGTTTCCGGGTCGATAGAGCCAGTCGTCCGTTCAAGTGTATCGCCCGGAGGGCCGCCGAACGACCCCCACGACCAAGTCGGCAGCAGCCTTTCGCTCGATTCAGCCGTCAGCGACATTGGCGGCACGTAGAGACCCTGAAAGGAGCCCTGAAATATGCGCGTCCGCGCCCTGATCCTCACTCTCCCGGCCTTGATCCCGCTGGCCTCCGTACCGGCCCGTGCACAGACCTTCCCCACGAATGACGCGGTGGTCGAACGCATCTGGGAAGAGGGTATGGAGCGATCCATGACACCTGCGCTCGCACAGGCGCTCATGGACTCGATCGGCCCGCGCCTCGCCGGCTCGCCCGAACTGGCCGCCGCCCAGGCCTGGTTGCTCGCCGTGTATGAGAGCTGGGGCGTGCCGGCGCGGAGCGAAGAGTACGGGACCTGGCGGGGATGGCGGCAGGGTGCCCTGCACGTGGATATGGTGGCGCCGCGCCCCCAGACGTTGGAGGCGGAACTGCTGGCGTACAGCCCGGGGAGCGACGGCCCGGTCGAAGGCGATGTCGTCGTGCCGCCCGCTGGCCTGACCGAGGAATCGGCTGCCGCGTGGCTCGAGACCATTGCCGGGAAGTACGTGCTGACCATGCCGCCGGAGCCCATGTGCCGCGCCCGGCAGGAGCTGGAGACCTACGCACGGGCCGAGACGGTGGAACGGGTGGATTCTCTGCGGCAAGCAGCGCGCGGTGAGATGTCCGAACGGATGCGAGCCATCTCCCGGAGCAGGAGAGAACGAGTGCGCGCCCTGGAAGACGCGGGCGCCGCCGGCATTCTCACTTCCTGGTGGTCCGGCGGATGGGGGGTCAACAAGGTGTTCGACGGTGGCACCCGGACGGTTCCGGCGATCGACCTGTCATGCGAGGACTATGGAATGCTGTTCCGCATGGTCGAAGCCGGGCAGGCGCCCCGCATCCGGGTCCAGGCCGTCGCGGAGGATCTCGGCGAGGTACCGCAGTTCAACGTCATCGCCGAGCTGCGAGGCACGGAATTGCCGGAGGAGTACATCGTCCTGTCGGCGCACCTCGATTCGTGGCACGCCGGTACCGGCGCCACGGACAACGGCACGGGCACCATCATGATGCTCGAGGCGATGCGAATCCTGAAGGAGGCGTATCCCTCGCCACGCCGCACGATCCTCGTCGGGCATTGGGGAGCCGAGGAGATGGGTCTCATCGGGTCACGGTCGTTCGTCGAGGATCACCCCGAAGTGATCGAGGGATTGCAGGTGGTGTTCAACCAGGACAACGGCACCTGGCGCATCGAGCGAATCGAGGGACAGGGATTCCTTCATGCGGGAGAGCACATCGCCCGCTGGATGTCTAGGGTCCCCGCGGAAATCGGCGGCCACGTGACGCTCGAGTTCCCCGGCGCCCAGAACAACCAGGGCAGCGACCACTCCTCGTTCGTATGCATGGGCGTCCCGGCCTTCCGCCTCCAGTCCAGCTATGATGAGTACCGTCAGTACACCTGGCACACCAACCGGGACACCTACGACAAGATCGTATTCGACGACCTCAAGGAGAACGCCACGCTCGCGGCCATGCTCGCGTACGCGGCCTCGGAGGATCCAGACAGGGTGCCCGGCGACCAGGCCTTGCTGCCCGTGGACCCCAGGACGGGGGAGCCGCGTACCTGGATGCGCTGCGGCACTGCTCGGCGCAGCCCCAACTGAGCCCCCGTGTTCGAGGAGAAGTCGATGAACAAGAACGGAATTCGCGTCGCCGTGATCCTCGGCTCCGTGCGGCCCGACAACTATACTGCCAGAGCCGCAGCCCTCGTAATCGACGAGCTCAGGTCGCGTGAGATTCACGTTGACGTGATCGACCCACGAGCCATGACCCTTCCTCTACCGGGAACGGGCACTTCCCCGGACGCCGAGGCCATGCAGCAGACCGTACGGGACGCGACGGCGCTCGTGATGTGCACGCCCG
>JBDHBK010000107.1:0-6510 GCA_039592635.1 Gemmatimonadota bacterium | reverse complement strand
TGGTCGGTGTCCTGATCTGGGTGTTCCTGATTCAGCAGCTGATCTGGCTTGCCGTACAGGTGTCGCCGTCACACCCCGAGCTCTCGGGTACGGCCCGGCTGGCGGCCGAGACGCCACGCCAGATCGCCAATGCGCACACGCTGTTCAACGTCGCCAACACGCTGTTCTTCCTTCCCCTGGTCAACGTGTTCGTGTGGCTGGTTCGTCGCCTGCTGCCCGAGCGGCCGGATGACGCCTACAAGGTGAGAATCAAGTACCTGGACGAAGGGCTGGTGAAGACTCCCGCCTTCGCGCTCGACCGGGCTCGCCTGGAGATGCTTCACATGGGCGACCGGGTAAGGGGGATGCTCAGGGACATCCTGCCCGTCACGCTCGGAGGCGATCGAGAGGAGCTCAGGGGCTTCGCCGCCAGGGACGACGAGGTGGACCAGCTGCACGGCGAGATCGTGACCTACCTGGGACGGGTGAGCCAGGAGACCCTGACCGAAGGGCAGAAGGAAGAGCTGCTGAAGCTGATGGAGGCCACCAACGATCTCGAGAACATAGGGGACATCATCGAGACCAACCTGGTGAGCCTGGGTCACTCACGGCTCGACGACAGCGTGCACGTCAGCGCCTCGACCGCCGGCGTCCTGGAGGAATTCCACCTTGCCGTGAGCCGGGCCCTGGACATGGCCCTGGTCGCAGTATCGCAGAAGAACGAAGCCGCGGCTGCGGAGGTGGTAGACATGAAGAGGGAGATCAATCAGCTGGCCGACTCCGCGCATCTCCACGAGGCGAAGCGGTTGATCGCCCAGGAACCCGGGCGGCTGCCGGCCTACACGTTCGAGGTCGATGTCCTGGAAAGCCTGAAGCGCGTCTACTACTTCACCAAGCGTATGGCCCGGGCGGCCCTGCCGTCCGTGGACATACGACCGGAGAAGACGGAACGGGCCTAGGCGCCTCGTCTACAGGCGAAAGGAAAAACCCAATCCCGTGAACCAGTTCGGATCCGGATCCTGCAGGCCCGCCCCTACGCGCCAGTCCAGTTGCAGGTCGGGGCTCAGCAGCCACGCCAGGCCCCCGTTGAGGTAGTGATTGGAGCCCCCGCCCCGGTTTTCGGGAAAGAACCCGTACCACTCGATGTAGCCGGTGAGGGGCTCGATGATCGAGTATCCGGCCACGAGACTCGCGATGCCCTGATGGAACCGCTGGTCATCCGCGAACCCGTACGCCCAACCCAGGTTGGTGGCGATCACCACACGGTCGCTCAGGTCCCACGCCGCTGCCAGCTTCGCGCCGGGAACCACTTCGCTGGAGCCAATATCGTCGTTTCCAATGGGGAGCCTCGCGCCCAG
Organism: Gemmatimonadota bacterium; assembly: GCA_039592635.1. Classification (GTDB taxonomy): domain Bacteria; phylum Gemmatimonadota; class Gemmatimonadetes; order Palauibacterales; family Palauibacteraceae; genus Benthicola. The sequence goes on along the minus strand of JBDHBK010000107.1, from coordinate 5,173 downwards.
CAGGACGGCGAGCCGGGGCACCGCCCTGCTGGCACCCGCGGATGAGCCACGCAGAAGGGCCTTGAACCCGACAGTAAGGTCTTCCAGGCCGTCCTGATCTGCGCTCGGCTCACGAAGCAACACGAACGAATTGAGCCCGAGCCGGGCTTCGAGCCAGGACACGACTCCGAGGCGGACCAGAAGCTCGCCGAAGTCGTGCTCGGTCTCTTCACCTGCCTTCGCGAATGTGTACCCGAGTTCGAACTGGAAGCGGCCGGGCGCGACGGTCCGGGCACTCTCGGTGAAATCGGGCCGGTCGGTGACCATGGGGTCTTCCTGTTGCGCGTGTGCGACCCCCGGATGTGCCAGACAGGTTGCCGCGAGTACAGGGAGAATGGCCGCCGTCAGTCTCGAGAACATGAGTCGCCACGGTCACAGGTTTAGTCTAAGCTAAAAATCACCCTGTAGTCTGCGTGCTTCCCGTGGAGAAGTCAAGATTGGAACCCCATCTTTGGTCACGCTATTATACTATGCTATCGAATCAACGAATCCCGGCGTGAAACTGAGTGTGGGAATGACGATACCGATCGACGACCTGGAGAATTCAACCGCGGCGACGGACAGCTCCGGCCTGCAGCACGCCGACCTGCTGTCCATGTACCGCACGATGTACCTGTCGCGGCGCATCGACGACCGCGAGCTCCTGATGAAGCGGCAGCAGAAGATCTTCTTCCAGATCAGCGGTGCGGGGCACGAGGCGATCGGGGTGGCGGCCGGAATGGCCCTGCGCCCGGCCTACGACTGGTTCTTCACCTACTACCGCGACCGTGCGCTGGCGTTGCAGCTGGGCGTCACGCCGTACGAGATGTTTCTCGAGGGCGTTGGCGCGGCGGACGATCCGGCCAGTGGCGGTCGGCAGATGCCGTCCCACTGGGGTCACAAGGACTACAACCTGGTGAGCGTCTCCAGCCCCACCGGAACGCAGTTCCTGCAGGCGGTCGGGTGCGCCGAGGCCGGAACCCGCACGGGCGCGCTGGGCCAGACGGATTCGCCCGTCGAGTTCCACGACGACGAGGTGGTACTCGTCACGACCGGCGACGGGACGACTTCCGAGGGAGAATTCTGGGAGTCGGTGAACACGGCTTCGAACCTCAAGCTGCCGGTGATCTACCTGGTCGAGGACAACGGGTACGCCATTTCGGTGCCCGTCGAGGTCAACACGGCCGGCGGCAGCATCTCGAAGCTCGTCGCCAGTTTTCCTGATCTCCTGGTGATCGAGGTGGATGGTACCAACCCGATCGCTGCGTACGGGGCCATGCGCAGGGCGACCGAGCACTGCCGGGCGCGGCGCGGTCCGGCCCTCGTGCACGCGCACGTGACGAGGCCCTACAGCCACTCGATGTCCGACGACGAGCGGATGTACAAGCCGGAGGCCGAGCGCGACAAGGAAGAAGCCCGCGACCCGATCACCAACATGGCGGCGTTCCTGGTGAGCGCGGGGATCGCGACCGAGGACGAGCTCGAGGCCCTGCGGGAGGAAGTGGACGTGAGCGTCGTGGAAGCCAGCGAACTCGCAACCGAGCAGGCCCAGCCAGGAACCGACACGGTGTACGACCACGTGTTTTCGGGAGAGGTGGATCCGACCTCCGACGCGTTCGCGACCGAGCCGGCGTTCGAGGGCGACCCCACCACGGTGGTGGATCTGCTGAACGCCTGTATGCGGGATGAAATGAGGCGGGACTCGAGCATCGTGGTGTTCGGCGAAGACGTGGCGGACGTGTCCCGCGAGCAGCACATGGACGAGTTGAAGGGGAAGGGCGGCGTGTTCAAGGTCACGTGGGGCCTGCAGCGCGAATTCGGCTCGGACCGGGTGTTCAACTCGCCACTCGCCGAAGCCAACATCGTGGGCCGCGCCGTGGGAATGGCGCTGCGCGGAATGAAGCCGGTGGTCGAAGTCCAGTTCTTCGACTACATCTGGCCCGCGTTTCACCAGCTCCGTAACGAAGTGGCCACCATGCGGTGGCGCTCGAACGGGGCCTTTACCTCGCCGCTCGTCGTCCGCACCACGTACGGCGGCTACCTGTCCGGCGGGGCGATCTACCATTCGCAGACCGGGGCATCCCTTTTCACGCATACTCCGGGCATGCACGTGGTCTGCCCTTCGAACGCCGAAGACGCTAACGGCCTGCTCCGGACCGCCATCCGCTGCGACGATCCGGTCCTGTTCCTCGAGCACAAGCACCTGTACCGGCAGACGTACAACAAGGGCCGGTATCCGGGCCCCGACTACATGATCCCGTTCGGCCGGGCCAACCGGGTGGAGGAGGGCGACGAGATCACGGTCGTCACCTACGGGGCGCTGGTCGAGCGTACGCGGAAGGCCCTGCGCTCGCTCGAGCGCGAAGGGCGGCCGATCAGGGCCGATGTGCTGGATCTGCGCACCCTGAACCCGCTGGACATGGACTCGATCGCCGAATCGGTGAAACGCACGAACCGGGTACTCGTGGCGTACGAAGATTCGAAATCGTGGGGGTGGGGCGCCGAGATCGCGGCCCGGGTCGCGGACGAGCTGTTCGAGTGGCTCGACGCTCCGGTGCGCCGGCTCGCGGCCACGGACACGTTCGTCGGCTACGCGCCGCAACTGGAGGCGGAGATCCTGCCGCAGGTGCCGGACATCGCGGCCGCGATGGAGGAGCTCAAGGCGTACTGACGGAGGGGCCGGACTCGTTCCGGCCTATTCACCGGCGCCGTAGGTCTCCGAGCGGCTGAACACCAGGTCCAACAGCCCCTGCCTGAAGTCCGATTCGGGGCCGAACAGGGAGCCCAGCAGCACTCTTCGTTCCTTTGATCCGACCAGGAATCCATCGATGCGTACGGTGCCCGTCACGTCTGTGTACCGGGTGGTGACCGTATCGCCACGCACTTCGTGCTCGATCACATCCCCGTCCCGGATGCCATCCACGGCCAGTCCCTCGAATCGGGCACGATTCTCCAGGTCCAACTCGCGGAGTTCCACTTCGGTGATCCAGCCGGCTTCAAACAGCCTCTCCATCACGTCGCGGTTGGCGTCGAGGAAACGATTCAGACCGAACGATCGAAGGAAGGTCATCCGCACCCGCGCCTGATCGGCGCCCAGGTACAACGCGGCGATCGAGTCCGACCACGCACGCGGATCGACCCGACCGGTCACGAGTTGCTCTACCCGCTCAGGCGTATCGCCGCGAATCGTGAGATCGAGCCGCACCGCATCGACCTTGAAAATCGTCTTTTCGAGCACGTAGTCGAAGTGCGTGCAGCAGACCGGCGGATCTTCCTGCGCCAGCGCCGTGGAAACGGGCGCGATGGCGAAGAGCGGCCCGAGTAGAAACGACATCGCGATCCCTGTCCGTGGTCGTCGCATCAATTCGGTCCCGTGGAAGGGGAGGGTCGCGCCATGATGGCCGGAAGCACGACCAGCGTACAGATCAACACGGCCGTCATCCCGACCATGAGGAGGGCGCCCATTCCGGCGATCGCCCGGTGGCTGGCGAGCGTCAGGTTCCCGAAACCGGCCATCGTCGTGAGGGCGCTGTACAGAATGGCCCGTCCCGTCGCCGTGTCGAGCAGTCGCTCTCCCGCCTGGCCCTGCTGCTGCCGGTGCACCATGTGAATTCCGGCGTCCACGCCTATCCCCAGCAGCAGAGGCAGGGTGATGATGTTCGAGATATTGAACGTGATGCCCCACAACACGGCCGCGGCCCCGGTGAGCAGAGTCGCGAGAATGAGCGACGTCATCACGACGGCGCTGGATCGTGGGTCGCCGAGCAATACCAGAAGGGTCACGGCCGTTGCCAGGAGCGCCAGACCGAACGCCTGCCGGAACGCCCGAACCGTGACCTTTCCCAGCTCCACGTTCTCGACCGGCATGCCGGTGATCGCCGGCTCCTCGACCTGAATGGCCTCGACAAAGTCCCTGAGCTTCTCCGGCGTGTCCATACGTTGGGCGGGCAGGACCTGGACTCGCTCCGTGCCGTCCGCCGCGACCCAGCGCTCCCGCAGCTCGGCAGGAAGTTCGCGCCTCGTCACCGGACCCGCGGTCAATGCCTTCCGGAAGCCGGTTTGCACCAGGGGAAGGGTCCCGACCAGCGACGTTTCGAGTCCCCCGGCGATGGACGCGCGAGTCCCCTCGGGCCACACCTCCAGCGAAGCGCGCCATGAATCGATGAGGTAGAGGAGCTGCCGCGCCGCCGAGCTGGTGGCCGAGTCTCCCTCCAGGTACGAGCGGGACGCTGTTTCGCGAAGCCGCTCCACCGCTGCGATACGCCCTGCGTACCTGGTCTCGTCCTCCCCCGGCCCGCCCGGAGCGGCCATCGGATCCGGCGCCGGCCCCAGGTCGTCGGCCAGCCCGGCGAGGATCCTCAGCTTGGCCTCCTGGTCCCGGGGAACGAACGTGCTCAGCGTCATGGTTCCGCGCACACCGTCGATCTCTTCGAGTCGGGCCGCGACCGCAGCGGCGCTCGCCGAGTCGGGCTCCATCATGGACACGGCGCGAACCGCGGTATTCGGGTCCTCGAGCAGTTCTCGAAGCGTCACCACCGACTCGGAGCCCGGATCGCTCATGTTGATGACGTCCTGGTCGAATCGGACACGAGGTACGAGGATCGCCGATCCGATGGCCAGCAGAAGGGCCACTGCCAGGATCGGCCGCCGCCCCGCCGAGACCGCAGCGTCGAGCCAGGCCATGGGGTTGGTTCGTGAACCGTCTGGGGCCGGGTCGCGAATGGGCTTATCAGGATCGGGCTCAGGGAGGCGAAACGGCCGCAGGCTGAGGAGGGCGGGCAGCAACCCGAGGGTGGACACGAAGCTGCGACTCCCGTGAAGTCGGTTGCCATGAACGCGTAGAAGCACAACGCGGTGGTCACGGCGCTGAAGAAGAGGGCCACGCCCGCTTTTCCGGCAGTGAGACGCATGGCTTCATCGTGGGAACCGGATTCTCCCCTTGCCTCCACGTAATTCAGGCAGAAGTGGATCGCGTAGTCGATGCCCAGGCCGACGTACAGGATCGCAAATGCCACGGAGATCATGTTCAGGCTGCCTACGGCCAGGGCCGCGAAGGCTCCCGTGCCGACCAGTCCAGCCAGGAGCACATACAGGCTCGCCAGCAGAAGCCGGACGGACCTGAGAGCCGCCAGCAGGATGATGGACACCAGGATCA
>JBDHBK010000106.1:0-6336 GCA_039592635.1 Gemmatimonadota bacterium | reverse complement strand
CTTCGCGTTCAGGTGGATTGAGGGGCGCAGTTTCGTTGACTCCTGCCGGCCGGCGGGATCGGCCGGGACGCACAACTCTAACTGAAGGGTGTGGCCGCGCTCAAGGGGATGCTGCCGTATCCTCGAGCGCGCGTTCCAACTTCCGCTCCAGGTCCTTGAAGGCCCGGTCCCAGTCGCTGGCCTCCGCGTGTCGAACGACGGTGTCCTGCTTCTCGCCCCACGACAGTACCAGACCCACAGCCCTGCCGGTCTCTCGATCTTCGAGCACGAACTTGGCCAGCTGCAATCCAGTCGCCCGGGCCGAAAGGTCCGCCGATACGGCCTCGACCATGGTCTCCAGGTCCGCGGTCAGTTCCATGCCACGCGTCGAGATCTGTGTCTGCATGTGTTGTCCCCTGTGTGTCGTAGCCCCTGCCCTCGGGCGTTGTCTTCAGTCGTCGTGTCTCGGGTCCAGCGGCGCGGGTGGAGTGATCGGTCTCTCCTCGCCCTGGAGCCAGCGTCCGTATGCTTCGCGAACCAGGTTCTGGAAGTGGTACACACCACTCTCGAACTTCACCGAAAAGCGTCCACGGTCGTAGCCCCGGGATTGCAGGCCTCGCTGAACGTGCTCGCAGATATCGATGTCCTCGGCCTGCACGCGATCGGCGAACGCTATGTCCTCGTCGATCTTCCGGCGAGCGGCCTCGGACTCGATGTCGTCATAGAAGTACTCGAAGATCACGCGACAGTTCTGGTGATCGACCGGTACGACCAGGTTCGTCTGGAGCCGGCCGGGCAGGATGTTGAGCATGTAGTTGGGGAAGACGCAGTAGTACCAGGCTTCACCTCCGCCCTGGCGCTCGTATATGTTCTCCTCGTTCGTCAACTCGCTCGTCTGGAGCGAGTACCAGTCGTAGGTCTCCGTCCTGTAGCTGCGAAAGTCGTACAGGGTCATCAACTCCGGGTGCACGATCGGAACGTGGTAGCCCTCCAGGAAGTTCTCCACGTAGACCTTCCAATTCGCGCGCACGTCGTACTCGACCCGACGGTAGTTCTGCATCTGGCCGGGACGCACAGGCGATATCCGCTCACTGATACCACCGAGCACCCGGTCGAGCGGCACGGCTCCCGAGTCCAGGTTGACAAAGACCTGCCCCTCCCATGACTGCACCTGGATCGGAACCAGCCCGTAGTCCTCCCGGTCGAACAGTTCCACCAGGTTCCAGTGCGGCACGCCCCGGAGGGTGCCGTCCAGCTGGTAGGTCCAGCCGTGGTACTCACACTGGAGGACCCGGCCACACCCATCATTCGTGGCCAGCGGCCCGCCCCGGTGTCGGCACACGTTGTAGAATGCCCGGAGTTCCCCCGAGCCGTCCCGTACGACGACCACCGGGTCCCCGGCCACCTCAGCTACGAACCATGAACCTTCTTCGGGCAGGCGCCCCTCGTGTCCCACGCCCTGCCAGGTGCGGGCGAAGATCGCCTCCGAGTCGAGCTGGTGGAAGCGCGCCTCAGTGAACCATGCCGATGGAATCGTCTCGGCACGGGCCAGGGCCGGTCTATCCTTCAATTCCTCGGCGACATCGGCGAAGGCACTTCGATCCGCCATGACCGCTCTCCGTGTAAGACCGGTTCGACCGGTCGTGGGGGCTTCAGCTGATGTGGCTATTTACCGCCGCCAGTGCCATGATGTAAAGGCGAAACCGAAGGGAGATCCGCGATGACGCCCAAACCACTTCAAACTCTCGTTAAGCTAAACCTTGATAAGCCTATATGGGACAGGTTTTTCTGGGTCTCGCCACTTACCGTGGTGGGCACCCTGGAAGAAGACGGCACTCCCAACCTGGCTCCCAAACACATGGCCACTCCGATGGGGTGGCAGAACTACTTCGGCTTCGTCTGCACACCGCGGCATTCCACCTACAGGAACATCGAGCGAGACGGCGTCTTCACAGTCTCCATGCCCCGCCCCGATCAGGTGGTACTCGCCAGCCTGTGCGCGGCTCCGAGGTGCGACGACAGCGCGAAACCGGTTCTGGAGGCTCTGCAAACACGACCCGCCACGAAGGTAGCTGGAGTTCATCTGGCTCAGTCCTACCTGTTCTTCGAGTGCGAACTCGATCGCATGGTCGATGGGTTTGGCGAGAACAGTCTCGTGGTGGGCCGGATCATCGAGGCCGCCGTCGCCAGGGACTCCCTGCGCACGCTGGAGCGCGACGGGCAGGACATGATTCATGACGCCCCGATGCTCGCCTATCTTCAGCCGTGGCGCTTCGCATCCATACAGCAGACCTACGCGTTTCCCCTCCCCGAGGGATTCGAGCGCTGATCCGGATGGCGAACGAGGTCGCGCCCCGGATTCTCGAGCACCTGCTCTCCAGGGAGCGGGAGATGGTGCGGCTCCTCAGCCGGCTGTCAGAGGCGGAGTCACCGTCCCTCGATCCGGCGTCGCAGGCGGGGCCCCAGGCGATTCTCCGCCTCGAGCTCGAGCGTCTCGGTTTCGTGGTTCGCACCATTCCAGGAGTAGAGTCCGGCGGGCAACTGCTGGCGATACCGCACGCCCGCGTCAAGAACCGCTCGATCCAGCTTCTGGTCGGACACTGTGACACGGTCTGGGAGACCGGCACTCTCGAAACCATGCCCGTGATCGAGAAGGACGAGCGGCTCTACGGACCCGGCACGTACGACATGAAGGGCGGGCTCGTGAACATCCTGTTCGCCCTTCGTACCCTTCAGACCCTGGGGTTCCAGCCCGAGGTGACGCCGATCGTTCTGATCAACTCGGACGAAGAGATCGGCAGTTGCGACTCGATGAGGCACATCAAGCGCCTGGCGAAGGTCTCGGAGCGGGTGTTCGTGCTGGAGCCCGCGCTCGGGCCGGCCGGGAAGCTCAAGACCGCGCGCAAGGGCAATGGATTCTTCGAGATCCGCGTGCTGGGGCGGGCAGCCCACGCCGGGTTGGAGCCCGAGCGGGGGGCCAGTGCGATCCTCGAGCTGTCCATGGTCATTCAGCGCCTCTTCGCCCTCAATGACGCCGAACGCGGGGTCACGGTTAACGTCGGGACGATCGACGGAGGCCTTCGCACAAACATCGTGGCTCCGGAGAGTCGGGCGACGGTGGACATCCGAGTCCTCACGATCGCCGACGCTCGCCGAATCGAGACCGAGGTGCTATCGCTCGAGGCCACCACGCCGGGCACTGAACTCGTCATCTCGGGGACCATGAACCGGCCTCCGATGGAACGGACGCCCGGCAATCAGCATCTCTGGAAACTCGCGGAGGCGGCGGGCAAGAAGCTGGGCCTCGATCTTCAGCAGGGGACTTCTGGCGGGGGCTCCGACGGCAACGTCACAAGCCTCTTCGCCCCGACCCTCGACGGACTGGGTCCGATGGGTGATGGCGCTCACGCTTCGCATGAGCATGTCGTGGCGAGGAGCCTTCCTGAGAGGGCCGCTCTGCTGGCCATGCTGCTCCTCGAACCGTCGATGGCCGAGGTGGCCAGGGCCAACCACGGAAACCCTGCCAGGGACGAAGCGGAAGCGCTGCTCAAAGGCGCCAATTCGCAAGCCCATCGGACGCCCAGGGCCTAGCAGCGCCCCCACTTCATCTTCACTGCACCTGCTCGCAAACGGCGAGGGTTCCTAGCGATCGGCCCCGCAGGGATTCGAAGCGCAGGGGTTCATTCCCGATGCTGCGCATGGGTTTGCCGCGCACGGGTTTGCCGCGCACGGGTTCATCCCGCCCACTTTCGAGGCATCGAAGTCGGACTGCAGCTGCTCGACGCGCGCCGACAGCGCCGACAGCTCGATCGAACCGTAGTCGAGCGGCTCCGCGGTCATCGGAATCGCCATGCACAACTGGACCATCTCCGCCGCGCTCACCTGCTCGAGACCGGCGCGGTCCTCAGCCATGGCCACCGGGTGTGGGTAAGGCTCCGCGAACGAGGCGTTCATCATGGCCGTGCCGTCGCCGGTGTGACACGTGCTGCACGCCGTGGTCCCCGAACCGCTGAGGGACTTGTCGTTCCACAGCTCGGCTCCCCGGGCGGCCAGTTCAACCCAGGACATGCCGTGGTCGTTCAGCTGCCGGTCTCCTTGCCGTATCGCGTCTACCGGGAGATCCATCCCTGCACACGGATTCGTGGCGCATGGATTGGCCGCGCACGGGTTTGCCGCGGCCATCTCGTCCTCCTCGCCTGCTTCTCCTCCTCCGCATGCGGCCAGGGCAAACACGGCCGTCGGGGCCAGCCAGGTCAGACGCCTCATCTCACTCTCCCCCTCGCTGTCTGTCTCTTGGTTGCCCCGCCTCGGTGGGGCTGTCGACTCTGAAAACGACAAAACCCGCGAGACAGTTCCCGGCCGGACGTTCCCTGCCGGTCGAACCGACGCTATTCTGGTGACGGGAATCGACGTGACACTGGACCGGGAGTCCTTCGAAGGTGCAAGGGATACGGGTGGCGCGGAGGCGCCACCGACGTCAGGAGCTGGCCAACACGGTAACCCACGGATTCGGCACGCTGTGCGGCATCGCGGCAACCGGCGTCCTGGTAACGCTGGCGGCACTCAAGGGAGACATATTCCACATCGTGGGTGCGGCCGTCTTCGGGGCCACCCTCGTGATGCTTTACTCTGCCTCGACCCTCTACCACGCAGTCCCCAAGAGGAGTGTGAAGGCGCGACTGCGGATCCTGGATCACTCGGCGATCTACCTCCTGATCGCAGGCACCTACACGCCCTTCACACTGGCGGGGGTACGCGGGGGGTGGGGCTGGACTCTGTTCGGAGTAATCTGGGGACTTGCCGCAGCCGGAGTCGTGTTCAAGCTATTCTACACCGGACGCTTCAAACGGATCTCGACCGCCATCTACCTGGCGATGGGCTGGCTGGTGGTCATCGCGGCCAAGCCGGTCGTCGAGGCGCTACCGGGGGCCGCTCTGTTGTGGCTGGCGATTGGCGGACTGGCCTACACCGGCGGGGTCTACTTCTACGCCAACCGGCGGATTCCGTACGGGCACGCGATCTGGCACCTGTGCGTGATGGCGGGCAGCACCGCCCACGTGGTAGCGGCGGCGCTGCTGATCCTGCTGCCCGTCAGCTAGCGCTTCGGCACTTACTGACTGGAGAGACCGGCGGCGACGAGGAAAACAGCGAGATCTACGCGATGAACTCGACCTCGTCCACGACCTCAGCCCCGTCCGTGAGCGTCTTGTGGACCCGGCAGCGTCCCACGATCTGCTCCAGACGCTTCCGCACCGGCTCCTCGTACTCGCCCCCGATGGTCACGTAGCTGGTGATGCGATCGACGAGTCCGGTCTGCCCCTCCGGCGCCGGCACCTTCTCGTGCTCGTATCTGGCCGAAACGGGCCCGAGCTCGATGCCCTTGTGGCGGGCGTAGAGAACGAGGGTTACCAGGGTGCAATGAGCCAGAGCGCCGAGAAGCATCTCGTAAGGAGTCGGGGCCGTGTCCTCGCCCCCGTTGCTCTCCGGTTCATCGCCGTACCATTCGTGACGCCCGTTGCTCAGGCTCACCCGAGTTCCGCCGAGGACCTCGGCTGTAATCTCTGCCATGGTGCTTCCTCTTCCGAATCAGCCGATCCCGATCGCGTCCTCCGGCGCCACGCCCCGGTCCACGGCGTCGTAGTCGAGCTGGCTGCCGGCCATGCTGTGCGGAATCAGGTACACGGCCACGGTGACGATCGCCGCGATCACCACCGCGAATCGCGCCTTCTTCTCACCAGCGTTTCCGCCCTCGGCAGCATCACGTTTCGCGCCCCTGCCGATGGCGAGCAGGGCGAAGAACCAGGCGAGCCACATCACCAGGGTCTTGTTGTCCGTCAGGTCCCAGCCGAAAGGTACACCCGTCCACCAATCGTCGAACGCGTACTTCTGGACCCACGGACCGAGAAGGAAACCACCGACGGTGAACAGCCCGAGGGCCACCCAGCTTAGTTTCCTGATTCCCTGGCCGGAGAACAGCGCTCCGAGCCCGACACGCCAAGCCACGAGCACCCCGAAGAACATGAAGGCGACGTGCAGGATCAGCACCCAGGCCGGAACTTCTCCCTTGAAGCGAATAACAGCGTTCTCCCCGGTGTCGGGCGCCACGACCGGACCGACCGGCGTCATGAGATCGAGGTGGTACTCGAGCTTGCCGGCCGGCGGCTGAGCCGGCAGGGTCCCGACCAGTTCGTCGCCCCGCCTCTCCAGCGGAACCCGGGTGAACTCGTCGTCGGTTGGGTAACGCCGGTACACGAGGTCGCCGGCGACGCCGACCGGGCCCGGAATGACCACGACCGTATCCGCGGTCGAGTAGGCCGAGCGAACAAGCCTGTACTTGACCGCCTGTTCGCCAACTGT
>JBDHBK010000105.1:0-6356 GCA_039592635.1 Gemmatimonadota bacterium | reverse complement strand
TGGGAGGTGGACATGCTGTGCTACAACCTGAAGTTCCTGGACGGCAACACCGACCTGGAAGGGCAGGAAGGGGACGGCTAGGCCATGGCCGCTGCACAGGACATCACGCTGAAGATCGGTGAGGAGGCGAAGCTCCGCGGTGCCTTTGCCGGTGGCTGGTGGATCATCTACTCGGGAATGCCGAACAAGGACACCTATTCCGTGTCCATTCGCTGGACGAGCGGGAACAATGCCGCGAGCCACAGTCTGTTCCTCCCCACGGGGCAGGCCGAGTTTGCGGCGGCGAAAGGACACGTCCGGGTCTATTCGGTTTCCTCTCACGAGATTCGCCTGCGTTTCACGAGATAGACGCAGGTTCTTTGCGGATGCACTCAAGGAGCCCACCATGCGCGCCGTGATATCGCTCGCCGTCCTCGTGTGGTTCTGCACGGTCTCCGTAGCGTTCGGGCAGGAGGCGTGGCCGCGCGCCGACCCGGCGGATGCCGGACTGGACCCGGCTCCGCTCACCGATCTCGCGGCAGAGGTCGCGGAGGGCGAATACGGCCATGTGGACCGTCTACTCCTGGTCGCCGATGGCCGGATCGTGTTCGACGAGCGCTTCGTTCAGGACTACGTGGAGATCTCCCGCGGGCAGAGCGGGCCACTCGGGTGTGGCATCGACGCGTGCGAAAGTCCAGAAGATGTGCACGACTTCAACTACCTGCACCCCGACCGTCACCCGTTCTACCAGGGACGCGAAATACATTCGCTCCAGTCGGTGACCAAGTCGGTCACCGCCACCCTGATCGGGATCGCCATCCAGAGAGGCGAGATTCCGGGGGTGGAAACCCCGGTCTTCGAGCTCCTGAGCGACTACGATCTCAGCGGACTGGACCCGCGAGTGCGGGATGCCACGCTGGAAGATCTCCTCACCATGCGCCTCGGGATCGAGTGGCACGAGAACGACCGCCCTCTGGATGACACGAATACCACCCTGCAGCTGGAGAAGAGCGACAACTGGGTGGCGTTCACTCTTGCCCAGCCCGCCGACTCGGATCCCGGCGAGAAGTGGAACTACAACAGCGGGGGCAGCCACCTGATGTCTGCCATCATCCTGCAGGCCACGGGTCAGACTGTGGCCGAGTACGCCGAGGCCTACCTGTTCGGCCCGCTGGGCATTCAGGACTACCACTGGAAACGGGACCCCCAGGGCCTGCCGGATACAGAGGGTGGCCTGTACCTGGCCGCCGAAGACCTGGCGCGAATCGGATGGTTGTACCTGCAGGATGGCGTCTGGGGGGGACAACGGCTGCTACCCCAGGAGTGGGTCGCCGCAGCGACGGCCCGCCAGGTCGATGATATCGCTCCGAACAACCCGAACTGGAACTGGGGCTACGGATACCAGTGGTGGCGCCTCGATGCGTCCGGTCTGGACGTCTGGGCGGGTCTCGGATTCGGGGGGCAGAACCTGATCGTAATCCCGGACCGCGGATTGGTGGGCGTCATCAACAGTTGGAATGTCTTCGGGCGGAGTATCCCGCTGGTCATTCCCTTCATCGACGCCATGATCGAGGCCAGTTCCGACTGACATGCGCCGACTACTGATCGCGGCCAACTGGAAGATGCACCTCGGCCGTACCGACGAGGCCCTGGGCCTGGTGCGCCGTCTGAGGCCCCCTCTTACCGCTGTCCAAACGGTGGATGTGGCCATCTGCCCTCCGTTCACGGTCCTCGCCACCCTGGCCGAGGTCGTGAGGAATTCGAGGATCGGTCTCGGCGCGCAGACCATGCACTGGGAGACCGCTGGTGCTCACACGGGTGACGTATCGCCGGCCATGCTCGACGGCCTGTGTGACTACGTCATCCTCGGGCATTCCGAGCGCCGCGAGGCGGCCGGGCCGAGTGCGAGCGACGAGGCGATCAACCGGAAGGTGCTCGCCGCGCTGGAGCACGGTTTCACTCCCATCGTGTGCGTGGGCGAGAGCGCCGCACAGCGGGATGCCGGAGAGACGCACGACTTCGTGGGGGGGCAGGTAGGAGCGGCCCTCAAAGGTGTTGATCCGGCTGTTGCCAGCCAACTGGTCATTGCCTACGAGCCGATCTGGGCCATCGGAAGCGGGCAGGCCGCCACACCGGCAGAGGCGAATCGGACGATCGGCCTCACGGTTCGAGGCGCGGTGGCAGAAGCTCTGGGCACGCCAGCCGCGGAACTCGTTCGGATACTGTACGGGGGAAGCGTGAACTCGGAGAACATCGCTGATTTCGTGCGCATGCCGGACATCGACGGAGCTCTGGTCGGCGGAGCCAGCCTTTCGCCCGGATTCGCCGATCTGGTGAAGGCCGCAGCGGGTACGCCCTAGGCGCCGATCGTCACCTCGTCCACGATGCCCACGATCACCGCCCGGATCGCGCCGGGGTTGAGCCCGAGTATCTGCCGGGCGCCGTTTCCTTCGTCAAGTACGAGAACGGTATCTCCCGGGCCCGCCTGCGCTACGTCCACGGCGATGTCGTAGTCTCCCGTCGGCTCGGCGCCGGTTCCCAGCTGATCGACGAGCAGCAGTCTCCGACCGTCGAGGTGCGGGATCTTCACGGTGGCCACGACCGGCCCCACGACGCGTCCGATGTACATCAGAGCTTCGCCCCGGAATCGCGCCACGTGGCCGTGGCCAGGCGATCGCCGCCCGACCGGTCCACATCGTCCACGATCCCCGTGATGGCCAGATCCACCGGCACGAAGAGCTCGGGCATGGCCTGGGCCGCCTCGCGGCTTCCCACCACGAACACCAGGTGGCCGGGGCCTGCCTGTGCGGTGGCGTCGGCGGCCACCGCCGGTGAGCCCCGGACGTTGCCGTCCCGGTCGAGGGGCTGAACCACCAGGAGCTTCACGCCCTCCAGTCCTTCGTACTTGGTCGTTGCGACGACCGTGCCGACCACCCGGGCAAGCTTCACAGGCCCTCCAGCCTGGACCCGAACCGCGTGGTGGCCGAGAGATTCGCCCAGATCTCCGGGTGGAGCTGTGAGATGACGACCTGGCGTACGAGAAGTCCAGGCCGAATTTCGGCGCACCCGATCTCGACGGCCGCCTCGACGTCGGCTACGACGCCCGAGTACAGCACGATCCCCTTGCCCCCGAGGCCGTCGGCCATGCGGATCTCCAACAGGCGCACCTCGGCTCCCTTGATCCCCGCGTCGGCAGCCCGAATGGCGGCAGCCACCGTCGAGGTCTCGACTACCCCTACCGCGTCGCGAGGGGCCTCTGTCCTTCCGCCTCCAATTGCCGCCACGACATCCGGGTGCACGTGCGGGAGGAAGACGTGGTCCAGTACCGAGTCGCCACCCACGGCCCGACCCGTGGCCAGGGATTCCTCGACCTCGGCGACCGTGCCGCCGATCAGAACCAGGTATCGCCCGGGCTGCACCGTGCCGGTCCGGATCACGTCGAGCTGGGCTCGCTTGACCATCGCGTCGGCGGCCTCGATCCCGACCGCGATGCTGCTGAAATCGATCAGAGCCAGTGCCGGTTCGATCATGCCGCCTCGGTTCGGTTGTCGCACGTGGAGATCTTCATGGTCATACGATCCGGAAGGAGTCCTTCAGCACACACCGGCGGATGCGGCTGAAGCTGACGGGGTTCGTGATGCCCTCTCCCGTGGGGCTGGCGATGGTGAAAGAGCAGAAGCCCTCGCCGCCGTATCCGAGCCCGTCGTAGGAGACGCCGTTCTTGACGAAGATGCTGCAGTCCATGACCCGGGCCATGCGGCTGAGGTGGTCCAGGTGCTTGGAGTGCATGGTCGCCGTGTGCCGGAATCCATGCTCCGCCGCCTTCGCCCGCTCGATGCCCTCGTAGGCGTCCCGAACGCGTGTGAGTGGGAGAATCGGCATCATCTGTTCAGAGAAGATCAACGGATCGTCCTGTTCCACCTCCGCCAGGACGAGCCTGACCTCGTCGCCCGCTTCGATTCCGATCTCTTTGAGCAGGACCGCAGCGTTCTTGCCGATGAACGCCTTGTTCATCGTTCCGTGCCGGCCCGGTTCGGGACGATCCGTGAAGATCGAACGCCGGAGGGCGTCGAGTTGCCGGGCGTCAATCTCGACCGCCCCGTTCGCGCACATGGCGCGCTTCAGGTCGTCGGCGATCGAAGCGACGGCAAACACCTCTTTCTCATCGGTGCAAATGATGTTGTTGTCGAACGATGCGCCCCGCACGATGTCCCTTCCCGCCTGCGCGATGTCCGCCGTCTCATCGACCAAGACCGGCGGATTCCCGGGTCCGGCGCACACGGCCCGCTTCCCGCTCGACATGGCGGCGCGCACGACGCCGATGCCGCCAGTCACGGTAAGCAGATTCACGCCCTTGTGGCCCATCAGTGCCCCGGCGGTGTCGATCGTCGGTTCGCCTATGGCGCACACCAGGTTGGGCGGGCCTCCGGCCTCGACGATGGCGTCATTGACGAGTTGAACGGTCCGGTTGGAGCAGGCCTTCGCGCCGGGATGGGCGTTGAAGACCACGGCGTTGCCGGCCGAGACCATCGAGATCGAGTTGCAGGTGACCGTAGAGATGGGATTCGTGCTCGGGATGATCGAGCCGATCACGCCATACGGAGCGAACTCCACGACCGTGAGTCCCCCGTCGCCGCTCCAGGCGCCGGTATCCAGGAACTCCACCCCGGGCGCCTTGTTCGCGTTGAGGAGGACCTTTTCGACCTTGTCCTCGTAACGCCCCATCCCTGTCTCCTGCCAGGCCTCGTGGGCCAGGGGCTGGGCGTTCTCCCTCATCGCGCGACGGATGTGCGCGATGATCTGCTCACGGAGTGAGAGCGGCAGCTCCTGCAGGTCCCGGTACGCCTTCCGGGCTGCGGCGACGGCGCTGTCCACGTCGGGAAACAGGTTGTTGCCATGTCTCGCAGTGGCGGCCGGCCCGGGACGCTCGGCCACGGGACGCCGCGGGGGAAGGGGACCGGCCCGGCCCGCGGGCTCCCGGTGCCCCAGTTCCGACATGACGCGGTCGATGACGGACTGAATCTTCGACTCCTCCATCGTCAGCCGTCCCTCGACTTGTCGTACGTGACCTCTCCATCGACGGCGAGAGAGTCCACGATCGCCATGATCACCGCATCACACGGTCGTTTGTCGGTCGTTGAGGTCTGGCGCGCCGAGCTTCCGGTCGCGTACAGCACCACTTCGCCGAGACCGGCACCCACCGCATCCGCCGCCACGCGGTAGCCTGAAGCCTCTCCGCCCTCGATGTCCAGCTGCCTCAGGACGAGGAACTTCAGGCCCTCCAGTGAGGGCTCCTTGTTCGTCGAGACCAGCGTACCGACGACTCTGCCTAACAGCATGTCCTGCTCCGTTGCTGTGAGTGACGTAAAGTTGAACGATCACTCAACTCTGATCGTCTCCGGCCCTGTCCACGGAAGGACCGGAGGCTTCAGGGTACCCTCGGAACGGGGCTTTACCGCTTCGCGGTCTTCGACCCGGTACTCGCCCGACCGAGGGGCAAAGCCACGTCCACGTTCGCGTGCGGCCGCGGGATGACGTGGATCGCCACGAGCTCGCCGATCTTCTCAGCGCCGCGCGCTCCAGCCTCGACCGCCGCCTTCACGGCAGCGACATCACCCCGGACCACGGCCGTGACGTAACCTCCGCCGGTCTTCTCGTAGGAGACCAGTTCCACCCTGGCCGCCTTGACCATCGCGTCGGCCGCCTCGACCATCGCCGGGTAGCTGCGGCACTCGATCATTCCGAGTGCGTCGACCGCGCCATACTCTTCAGCCATTCTCTCCTCCTGGTGAATCCGGGAGCGCCGCCGCGCTCCTCAGGGAAAACTTCGTCAATCCCGTCGCCCGGTGGCCGCCTCGCGGCCGCTGACACCTTCAATCGCGGCCACCGCCGCGCCATAACCCGCCATGATGTCCCGCTCCTCTCCGCCCAGGTACACCCGTCCGAAGCTGCCGAACGCCCGTACGTCGAGGATGTTGATGTGCGCGGCCTTTTCGGCCTCATTGGCCGCGAGGGCCGCGTAACCGGCCGGTTCGACCTCCAGCACGTACAGCGTTTGACCCGCGAGCAGCATGTGGCCGAATCGCATCCGGTTCACAAGCTGCACCTGGTGGGCGTCGATGTGCCGGATAATCTGGCTGGAAACCACGCGCGGCTTGATCCGGTCCGACTCCTGGTGGTCCAGCGCATCGAGAATCGCCGCCCCGGCCGCCCTGACCTCGGACTGCTCCGAGTGGTGCACTTCGAGGAGCCCGAACAGCCGCTCCACGATCTGCATCCCCGGCTTCACGCTCGTGGCCTTGAGGGCGATATCCGTAATGCGGTTGATCTCGATTCCAGGCGAGATCTCGATCCACAGCGAGGCGTCACCCGGGAGG
>JBDHBK010000104.1:0-6402 GCA_039592635.1 Gemmatimonadota bacterium | reverse complement strand
CGGTGCCTCTCCCACGCCACGAATGACGAGTTCGCGGTGTGGCGGCGCCGCAACGACAGCTGGCCCGGGGGCCTGTGCCTGGAGGCGCCATAGACCGGCCGCAGCCGTCCGGGGGCCCGGAACCAGGCATGGACCCGGAGTCGCAGCACATATTCTACAACATCAACAACTCCATTGTTTTAGAGCGTTATCCACAGTGTCGTTCTGGTCGACGCCGGCTGTCCGGCAGCCGGATCCGAAGCCAGAATTCATGAAGTCGCCGTCCGATGGCACGGTGCCGAACGGAACTTGCACCTCGGAGACACGAGAGCGAATCCGACCAACGGTACGGATCAAAAGCTCGATCACCGGGCATGGGGCATAGGAAAGGCGGACATATGATCCTGGCGGTCCTGCTTCTGCTGCTTGTCACGGACGTGCTGATCCTGGTGCACGAACTGGGACACCTGATTGCGGCGAAGTGGGCCGGTATGCCGGTCACCTCGTTCTCCGTGGGCTTCGGACCCGCGCTCTTCCATTTCCGGATCGGCGAGACGCGCTATCAACTCGCTCTCATACCGCTCGGCGGTTTCGTCCGGATCATGGGCATGCAGGGTACGGAACAGGACCGTCGACTGTGGCCCAACGGATTCGCATTCCAGAAGGTCCACCGCAGGATGATCGTGGTCGTGGCGGGAGTGGCAGCCAACGCGGCTCTTGCCCTGGTCATCTATGCGATCCTGGGCTCGACTGGTGGAGCGACCCCTCCCACCCCGGCACGGGTCAGCGCCGTATTCGAGGATGAGCTGCCGGCCGGAGCCACGGGCTGGCTGTCGATGCGCTCGGACGTGGACGTGGTCCAGGTAGCTGGACGCGATGTCAGCGATTGGGGCGACTTCGCGATGGCCCTTCTCTCGGTCGACGCGGGACCGCAACGCCTGGTGTTCGCCAACGGTGACACGCTGCGGGTCATGATCCCGGACCTGGAAGGGGAGCGCATCCAGCTCCTCGCCTCACTGCTTCCCCCGTTGCCCCCCGTGCTCGGCACGGTGCAAGCGGGCTCTCCTGCCGAGCGTGCCGGACTCGTGACCGGTGACCGTATCGTGGCCGTGGAAGGAGAGCCGACACCGACCTTCTTCGCGTGGCTGGGCGCCATGCCCTCCTCCCCGACGAGCCCCGTCTCTCTGCGCATCATGCGGAACGGGGTCGGGATTTACGTGGACGTTCCCCAGCCGGATCCCGACTTCGCGCCTGTCGGCAGCTTCGGGTGGCTCGGGGCACATCTGGGAACCGAATTCCTCGACCAGGACGTGAGCGGCGCGATCGCCTACAGTGCGGGTGAGGTGGGACGGCACACGCGCCTGATCACCGAGAGCGGTAAGCTCCTGGTCACGGGGGCCGTCGGACTGCGCGAAGTCAGCGGACCGGTCGAGATCGCGCGCATGAGCGAGCGTGCCTACCGGATGAACTGGCCCCAGTTCTTCGCGTTCGTCGCGTTCCTGTCGCTGAACCTGGCGATCCTGAACTTCCTGCCCATTCCAGTCCTGGACGGCGGGCACTTCCTGCTCCTGACCATCGAGGGCGTGATTCGACAACCCCTGCACCCCACGCTCGTGCGGTACACCAACATCGCCGGGGCGACCGTCGTGGTGTTCTTCATGAGCTTCGCCTTCCTCAACGACGTCCTGAAGCTGCTCGGTCGCTGATCGGGAGAGTGCGCGCGACCCCGCCCCACTCGATAGCTTGTGTCCGGGCCGCACCATGGTGGTGGTGGCTTCAGCGCCCTCGGTCCGTCGTGTGAGGGCGACCCCGGCAATCGACGAGGAATTCCAATGCGATCTGTGATGCGAGGTGCCTGCAGCGCCGCGAGCCTGCTGTTCGTCTTTTCTCTGCTCCTGGCGCCCGTGGGCGCGGCCCAGGATACCGATGCCGCAGCCGTCACGCTGGACAGGATCTACGGTTCGGCTGACTTCCGCGGAGACTTCTTCGGGCAGGCCCGGTGGCTCGAAGGTGGCACCTTTTATACCACGCTCGAGCCGTCAGCGGCGGTGACCGGCGGACGTGACCTGGTTCGCTACGAGACCGAATCGGCGATCCGTACGATCCTGGTCTCGGCGTCCCTTCTCATGCCGGAGGGAGCCGAGCGACCCATGCCGATCCAGGGGTACCAGTGGTCCCCGGACGGGACGCGGCTGCTCGTGTACACCAACTCACGCCGTGTCTGGCGACAGAACACGCGCGGCGACTACTGGGTCCTCGACCTGGAGACGTACGAACTTCAGCAGATCGGGGCGGACCGGCCCGAATCCAGTCTCATGTTCGCGAAGTTCGACCCGGCGGGTGAGCGCGTGGCCTACGTCAGCGAACACGACCTGTTCGTGGAGAACATCGACTTGGGTGAAGTGGTGCGACTCACGGACGACGGTTCCAGTACACTCATCAACGGGACGTTCGACTGGGTTTATGAGGAGGAGTTCTCGGCTCGTGACGGGTTCCGCTGGAGCCCCGACGGAGCGTCCATCGCCTTCTGGCAGCTCGACGCAGAGGGCGTTCGCCACTTCCTGATGATCAACAACACGGACTCCGTCTACTCGTACACCATCCCGGTCGAGTACCCCAAGGCCGGCGGCACGAACTCGGCCGCCCGGGTGGGCGTGATCTCGAGCGGCGGCGGCGAGACCACGTGGTGCGACGTGCCGGGCGACCTGCGGAACAACTACATCCCGCGGATGGAATGGTCCGGCACTTCAGACGAGATCGTCATTCAGCGGATGAACCGGCACCAGAACACGAACCAGGTGATGCTGTGCGCCGCCACAACGGGAGCGACCCGGACGATCCTCACGGAAACCGATCCAGCCTATCTCGACGCAGTCGATGACTGGGAGTGGCTGGACGGCGACAAGGAGTTCACGTGGGTCAGCGAGCGGTCCGGCTGGCGGCACCTGTACCGCGTGTCGCGGAACGGCGAGAAGGTGAGGGCCATTACCGACGACGAGGATGACTGGGAAATCATCAGCATACAGCGGATCGACGAGGATGGCGGCCGGGTGTACTTCACCGCGTCACCCGCGACCGCGACGCAGCGCTACCTCTACCGGGCGCGCCTCAACGGGCGGGGGGACGCCGAGAGGCTGACCCCGGAAGACCAGCCGGGGATGCACGGTTACAACATCTCGCCTGACGGCCGGTTCGCCCTTCACACCTGGTCGAGCTTCGGTTCGCCGTCGGTCACCGAACTCATTCGGCTACCCGACCACGAGGTGATCCGGACGCTGGTGGACAACAACCGGCTCCGGGAAACGGTGAACGCCCTGGATCGCGGCGACTTCGAGTTCTTCCAGGTGGACATCGGCGACGCGTTGCTCGACGCCTGGATCATGTATCCGCCGGATTTCGATCCGTCCAGGAAGTACCCGATCCTGTTCTACGGGTACAGTGAGCCGTGGGGTCAGACCGTGCAGGATGCGTGGGGCGGTGGCAACTACCTGTGGCACCTGATGCTCACCCAGCAGGGCTACATCGTGGCCAGCGTCGACAACCGCGGAACTCCGGGCCCCCGGGGACGGGACTGGCGGAAGGCGCTGTACCGGAACATCGGCCAGCTGAATGTCGCCGACCTGAGTGCCGCAGCCCGGGTCATCATCTCCCGCCCGTACGTGGACGCTGAACGCGTGGGGACGTGGGGCTGGAGCGGTGGCGGCGAGATGGCCCTGAACCTGCTCTTCCAGTATCCGGACGTGTACGGCACCGCGATTTCGGTCGCCGCCGTCACGCACCAGAAGTACTACGACACGATCTACACCGAGCGTTACATGGGCCTCCCGGACGAGGCGGCAGAGGACTACGAAGCCGGGGCTCCGATCACGCATGCGAAGAACCTGGAGGGGAACCTCCTCCTGGTGCACGGCACCGCGGACGACAACGTGCACTACCAGAACTTCGAGGCCCTGGTGAACGAACTCGTGGCGCACAACAAGCACTTCACCATGCTCTCCTACCCGAACCGATCGCACGGGATATTCGAGGGCCAGGGCACGCGCCGGCACCTGTATACGGAAATGACGCGTTACCTGAACGAGCACATGGCTCCGGGCGGGACTCCCCGGGAGCCGACCTCGGACTGACCCGGCACGATGTCGGAGCGGCCCAAATTCAGGACCGCGAGAGGCCCGTCCCGGAAACACCCCGGGGCGGGCCTTCGTACGTGCGGTCGGTAACAGGTAAACGCCCCGGCCTCCCCGTCTGTCAGTAGAGCGTGAGGTGCGGCATTCCCGTATCTTGTTCGACCGCGGCACGAGCCCGCGCCAGGCCACCGAATAGTACCGCACAACAAGGGTAATCCGATGACATTGGTGAAACGTGTGACGACCGGCTTGCCGAGCCTCCTGGCCGTCTTCGCGCTCCTGGCGATCGCGCCGGCGAGCGGAGCCCAGGAGCCGACAGACGCCAGCATGGTGACGCTGGACCGCCTGTTCGGAACCGGCGATTTCTTCCCCGATTTCCCCAGCCGGTCGAGATGGCTGGAGGACGGATCCGCGTACACGTCGCTGGAGCGCAGCGAGTCCGGCCCCGGACGCGACCTCGTCCGGATCGACGCCGCGACCGGCGAACGCGAGATCCTGGTGTCAGCGGCGCAGCTCGTCCCTGAGGGCGAGACCCGACCGCTGGGCATCCAGAACTACGAATGGTCCCCGGACGGCAGCAAGCTGCTGATCTACACCAACTCGCAGAGGGTGTGGCGATTCAACTCGCGTGGAGACTACTGGGTCCTGGACCTGGAGACGGGCGCGCTGCGACAGATGGGCGCGGACCGACCGGAGTCCAGTCTGATGTACGGCAAATTCGCCCCATCGGGCGATCGATTCGGCTACGTGAGCAAGAACGACCTGTTCGTGGAGGACATCGCGACGGGCGAGGTCACGCAGCTGACCCACGACGGGTCGGAGACGATCATCAACGGCAACTTCGACTGGGTCTACGAGGAAGAGTTCTTCATGCCGCTGCCGGCCGACGGCTGGCGTTGGGCCCCGGACGGCGAGTCGATCGCTTACTGGCAGCTCGACGCCGAAGGAATCGGCGTCTTCGACATGATCAACAACACCGACTCCGTCTACTCCTACACGATTCCGGTGCAGTACCCCAAGGTCGGCACACAGAACTCGGCAGCCCGCGTGGGTGTCGTCAGTGCCGGTGGCGGATCCACCGTGTGGTGCGATGTGCCCGGCGACCTTCGCGACAACTACATCCCGCGGATGGAATGGTCCGGCAACGGCGACGAAGTGGCGATCCAGCGCATGAACCGCCATCAGAACATCAACAACGTCATGCTGTGTGACGGCGGGAACGGCTCGATCCGGACGCTGCTCACCGAGACCGACGACGCGTACCTGGACGCGATCGACGACTGGATCTGGCTGGACGGCGACGAGCGCATGACGTGGCTCAGCGAGCGTTCGGGGTGGAGACACATCTACTCCGTCGACCGCATGACGGGCGAGCTGAACGCGATCACGTCCGGCGACTGGGAAGTCGTCAGCGTCGAGCTGATCGACGAGGACGGCGGCTGGATCTACTTCATGGCGTCTCCGGACAATGCCACCCAGCGGTACCTGTACCGCGTGCCGCTCGCCGGTGGCGAACCCGTCCGCCTGTCCCCCGCGGACCAGCCCGGAACGCACACGTACAGCCTCTCGCCGGACGCTTCGTTCGCCATACACACGTACTCGACGTTCAGCACGCCTGCCGTGGTGAGCCTGATCAGCCTTCCGGACCACGAGGTGCAACGGGTGCTGGTGGACAACGCCCGCCTGAACGCCACGCTGGCCGAGCTGGACCGCGGTCGGACCGAGCTGTTCCAGGTCGACGTCGGCGACGCGATGCTGGATGCGTGGATCATGTATCCGCCGGATTTCGATCCGAGCCTCAAGTACCCGGTGTTCTTCTACGCCTACAGCGGTCCCTTTGCCCAGACCGTACTCGACCGGTGGGACACCGGGAACTTCGGGTGGCATACGTTGCTGACCCAGCAGGGCTACATCGTGGCCAGCGTGGACAACCGGGGCACCCCTGGCCCGCGCGGACGGGACTGGCGCAAGGCCCAGTACCGGAAGGTCGGACAGGTCAACAGTGCCGACCAGGCGGCCGCGGCCCGCGTGATCGCCGAGCGGCCGTACGTGGACGCGTCCCGCATCGGAATGTGGGGCTGGAGCGGCGGTGGCGGCGCGACCCTCAACGCCCTGTTCCGCTACCCGGAAATTTACAGCACGGGGATCGCGGTGGCCGCGGTGACCAACCTGCGGAACTACGATACGATCTACATGGAACGGTACATGGGCCTCATCGATGAGAACCCGGAGGACTACGAAGAAGGTTCAGTCCTGAAGCACGCGGGCGGACTCGAGGGCAACCTGCTGCTGGTTC
>JBDHBK010000103.1:0-6432 GCA_039592635.1 Gemmatimonadota bacterium | reverse complement strand
TCGAGCGGGTGGATCATGTCGGGCGCCTGGGAGAAATTCACCCTCGCAGCAAGCACCTTCCATCGATTTGCGTGACTCCGTTCGTGGCCTGGCTGGCGTCAGACCAGGAAATCAGACTCAATCACGAACTCACGGGCCATGCCTGGATCCCGGTCACGGTGCTTTCCGATTCCCTGTATCGTGCCACGCTGGTACGTGAGGCGCCCTCCGTGCGCGAGTTCCCGGCCATCGACTACGAGGGGGACGTGATCTGGGGGCTGACGTTAGCCATCGTCGAGGACTTCCTTGCCGTCCTGTCCTCCGCTGACGCGCGCGGCTGTTGAGCCGGGCCTTTCCGACCGCCTTGAGCCGCCACACCTTGCCGGCATGAATTCGAAGACCGAGCCGACGCAGAAGCCTGACGCGGGCCAGCCGGGGGTCACGCGCACTTTCACTGCCCTGGTCGCGACCGTGGTCGTACTCACCGTCCTGATGGTCACCATCCGGTCACAGGAATCCATCGGCGCGGGCATCTATTATGATGATGGGGCGTACCTGGCCCTGGCCCGCTCGGTGGCAGAGGGCGACGGCTATGCCTACTCGAACCTCCCGGGCCATGTGCCTGGGGTGAAGTATCCGCCCGCTTATCCGGGTGTGCTGGCCGTCACCTGGAAGGCCTTCGGACTGTACCCCGAGAACTTGACCGTGCTCAAGGCGTTGAATGCGCTATTCTGGTCGCTGGCCGCGGGAGGCATGTTCCTGCTGTTCGCCCGCGGCAGCCGGATGCGGGCCCTAGCGGTCGGACTGATCGCGACCTACGCCTTCCTCACCGTGCCGTCGATGTCCGTGGCCACCGTTCTGCTGTCCGAACCGTTGTTCCTGCTGGCCTGTGTCGGAGCCCTACTGATCTCGGCCGCCGACCCCGCGCGAGCCGGGCCTCCAACGGACGGCGGCGGCTCCGCGGGACGCTGGCTCGGTGGGGAGCTCGGGTGGGCCGCGGCGGCCGGACTCGCGGGCGCCGTCGCCTTCCTCACGCGTTCAATCGGCCTCACCCTGGTCGTGGCGCTTCTCCTGCCCCTTCTTCTCAAGCGTCGCTGGCAGTCCGCAGGATTCCTGACGGCCATGGCCGGCGTTCCTGCGATCGCGTGGCTGGCCTGGGCACGCTCGCACGCGGCGGACGTGCCTGATTCGATCGCCGGCCAGTACGGATCGTACGGCAACTGGCTCGGCCAGGGACTCGAGGGCCGAGCGTTCGCTCGACTGGGCGAGGTCGTGGGAGCCAACTGGGGTCCTTTCGTCGAGACCCTCCAGTTCGTGTGGGTGCCACGGGCGTCCGGCCTGGCCCTTGGGATCGCACTGCTGGCGCTGGGTGCGGCTGCCATCTACGGGGCGTTGAACGCCTGGAAGAGAAGCCCCGCGCTGGTCCTCTTTCCCGTGGTATACCTGGGGCTGGTGTTCATCTGGCCGTATGAGCCCTATCGCTTCTACTACGCGATCGTGCCGCTGCTGACCCTGTTGGCATTCGAAGGACTGTGGGAGGCCATTCCGAAGATCCGAGGAGACCTGCCGCGCTGGGGAATTCCAGTGGCCGCGATCGTGGCAGCGGTCTTCGCCGTGAACGCCCTCGTGTACCACGGGCGAGGCCACGTGGCCCGCTCGTGGGCCTCGCCACAGACCATTCCAGCACGTGCTTATGCGCCCCTCAACGAGTGGATTCGAACGAACACGGCGCCTGACGAGGTCATCGCCTCTGCGCTCGATCCGTACGTTCACTGGGACACCGGCCGGCCGGCCGTACCGTCCTGGCGCTTCCTGGCCGACGATTACGGGCGGTACGATCGCACTCCCGAAGTGCTCGCAGCGGGTCTCGATTCGGTCATCGTCCGGTATGGCGCCCGATACGTGGCGTTGATCCTGGGAGAGAACAAGGCTGCCCGCACCCTGGAGGCCTTCGTCGAACTGCACCCGGAGCGGGCACTCAGGCTGCTGCAGACAGAAGGCCCCGCCGTGGGGGTGATCTACGCGCTGGCCCCACCGGGCGAGGCGTTGTGGGATCCGGAAGCCGAGGAAGCGGCCGAGGTTGAAGGAGAATTTTCTTCCCCGTAGGAACGGAGGGAGTCAGGGGCCGGTCTCGAGCCTGGTCTCCACCCTTACTTCAGAGCAATCACTTCTTTCACCGGACGGTTTCTCTCCGGACGTCGATTCACCTGCCTTCTCCGCCACAACAGGTACATCGCCGGAATCACCACCAGGGTCAGAAGCGTCGACGTGATCATCCCGCCGACCATCGGCGCGGCGATCCGCTTCATGACGTCCGCGCCCGCGCCGGTGCTCCACAGGATGGGCGCCAGGCCCGCGATGATCGCGACCACGGTCATCACCTTGGGTCGTAGACGGCCCAGAGCGCCCTCCGTGACGGCCGCTTCCACGTCGCTGGCATCGTTCATCCGCCCCTCTCGCTCGCGGTCATAGAACGCCTCATCGAGGTAAATGAGCATCACGACGCCGGTCTCCGCCGCGACGCCGGCGAGCGCTATGAAACCAACCCAGACCGCGACGCTGGTGTTGTAGCCGGCCAGCCACAGGTACCAGATGCCGCCTACCAGGGCGAAGGGCACCGAGAGCATGACCATCAGGGTCTCGGGAATGCCCCGAAAACTGAGATACAGCAGAAGCATGATGATCCCGAGCGTCACCGGAACCACCACTTTCATCTTCTCCTTCACTCGCTGCATGAACTCATACTGTCCGCTCCACAGGAGTGTGTATCCGACCGGGAGTACGAGTTGCGAGGCTACGGCCCGCTGCGCCGTGCTCACGTAACCACCGATGTTGCTGTCCTCCGTGTCCACGAAGATCGTGGTCACCGGAAAGGCGTTCTCCGTCTTCACCGCCATCGGCCCCTGGCTGACCTCGACACTGGCCATCTGCCCCAGAGGAATAGGGGTACCGTCCATGGCTGGCACGAGGACTTCGCGGATCTTGCCTACGTCGTCCCGGAGCTCGCGGGGGTACCTGACGTTCACACTGTACCTTTCCCGTCCCTCCACAATAATGGCCGCGTTCATTCCACCCACGGTGGCCATGATGGCGCTGTGCACATCACCCACGTTGAGTCCGTACCTCGCGGCCTCCGCCCGGTCGATGTCGATGTCGATGTAGTAGCCGGAGACCCCACGTTCGGCGAAGGCACTTCGGGTACCGGGCACCTCCTGCATGATCCGCTCGACCTGCTCACCGAGGGCCTGCAGGGTGTCGAGGTCGGGGCCGAAGATCTTGACTCCCACGGCCGTCCGAATGCCCGTGGCAAGCATGTCGATCCGGCCCTTGATCGGCATCGTCCAGGCGTTGGTGACCCCCGGAAGTTGGACGATCGTGTCCATCTCCTGCACCAGCCTCTCGTACGTCATGCCGGGCCGCCACTCGTCCTCGGGCTTCAGGGTGATCGTGGTCTCGAACATGTCGAGCGGCGCCGGGTCGGTCGCGGTCCGTGCACGCCCGGTCTTCCCGAGGACCGTCTCGACCTCCGGGAACGAGGCCAGCACGCTGTCCTGGAAACGCATGATCTCTAGGGCCTGGGCGATCGACACTCCCGGAACCGTGGTCGGCATGAAGAGGATCGAGCCCTCCTTCAGCGGCGGCATGAACTCGCTTCCGAGGTTCTTCCATGGAAGCACCGTAGCGCCTAGAACCAGGGCCGCCAACGCGATCACCAACCATGGCCTCCGGGTGGCAAACCGGATGATCGGGCGGTAGTGCCACTGAAGAACACGATTGAGCGGATTGTCTCGCTCGGGCCGAAT
Source organism: Gemmatimonadota bacterium (assembly GCA_039592635.1). Classification (GTDB taxonomy): domain Bacteria; phylum Gemmatimonadota; class Gemmatimonadetes; order Palauibacterales; family Palauibacteraceae; genus Benthicola. The sequence continues at coordinate 2,650 of JBDHBK010000103.1, read as the reverse complement.
CCTCCCCTTGATCAGGTAGCCCATCAGCACGGGCACCAGAGTAATCGACAGTAAGGCCGATCCCGCCATCGCGAACGTCTTCGTGAAAGCCAGCGGCTTGAACAGCCGTCCTTCCTGCTGCTCGAGGGCGAACACCGGAAGAAAGCTGAAGGTGATGATCAGGAGGGAGAAGAAGAGCGGCGGCCCTACCTGCTTCGCGCTCTTGAGCACGACGTCCCAGGTGTCGGTTTCTTCATCGGTTCGCTCGAGGTGCTTGTGCATGTTCTCGATCATCACGATGGCCGCGTCCACCATCGCCCCGATCGCGATCGCGATCCCGCCGAGGCTCATGATGTTGGCGTTCACCCCGATGGCCCGCATCACGATGAACGAGATCAGGATACCGACTGGCAGCGTGATGATGGCTACCAGCGCGGACCGGAAATGGAGGAGGAATACGATCGCCACCGCAGCTACGATCAGGGATTCCTCGAGCAGCTTCTCCCTCAGAGTCTCGATCGCCCGATGGATCAAGTCGCTTCGATCGTAGGCGGTCCGCAGCCGTACCCCGGGGGGGAGCCCATTCTCGATCTCGGCGATTCGCTTTTTTACGAGTTGAATCGTCTTGTACGCGTCAGACCCGAAGCGCATGACGACGATGCCGGCCACTACTTCGCCACGCCCGTCCAGGTCGGCCGCTCCCCGCCGGGGAGCGGGGCCGATTTGAACCGTGGCGACGTCGGCGACTCGAATCGGTGTGCCGTTCGGCGTCGCGCCCACCGCGACGTCCTCGATGTCTTCCACGTCCTCCAGGTATCCGAGTCCCCGGATCATGTACTCTCGGCCGCCCATCTCGAGCACGCGGGCTCCGATGTCCACGTTGTGTGCGGCGATGGCCTGCGTGACCCGGGTGACTGGAATGTTGAAGGCTCGCAGGCGTTCGGGGTCCACTTCCACCTGGTACTGCTTTTCGAACCCGCCCAGACTGGCCACCTCGGACACGCCGGGCACGGCGGTCAGCTGGTAGCGCAGATACCAGTCCTGAAGGGTTCGAAGCTCGGCCAGGTCCAGGCTGTCCGACTCGAGCACGTATTCGAATACCCAGCCCACACCGGTGGCATCCGGGCCGAGTGTGGGCTCGACGCCAGGCGGTAGCTGCTGGCGGAGCCCGTTGAGGTACTCGAGGACGCGCGAGCGGGCCCAGTAGATGTCCGTTCCGTCGTCGAAAATCACGTACACCAGGCTGAGACCGAAGAATGAGTAGCCGCGCACGACGCGCGCTCCCGGCACCTTCAGCATCTCGGTCGTGATCGGATAGGTGACCTGGTCCTCGACGATGACCGGGGCCTGATCCCTGAAATCGGTCTGGATGATGACCTGCACGTCGGAGAGGTCCGGGATCGCGTCCAAGGGGGTTGTGTACATGGCCCACAGGCCGACCCCAACGACCGCCGCGGTAGCGAGAAGGACCAGGAAGCGGTTCCGGAGAGACCACTCGATGATCCAGTTAATCATGCTGGTGCTCCGCCGACTCTCCGGGAGTCACCTCGGCTGGGTCGGAGCTACTCTGCATGCCGGGCATCCGACTTCCGGTGCTGGCCAGCCGGCTCTCAGCGTCCACGAGGAAGTTGGCTGAGCCTACGATGGTCTCGCCCAGATCGAGCCCCGCGAGAATCTGCACGAAGTTTCCGGCCTGGGGCCCGAGCACAACCTCGCGGGGTTGGAGCATGCCGGACTCGTCGCGCACGAATACGAGGTTGCGCTCGCCGGTGACGAGAACGGCCTCCAGCGGGATCGCCATGGTCTCCGGCAACTGCGTGTCGAAGAACATCGTCGCGAACATGCCCGGCTTGAGGCGGAGATCCGGGTTCGGGAGCGTCACACGGACGCGATTGGCGCGACTTTCCACGTCCACCGTGGGGTAGACGAAGCTCACGCGACCCATGAGGTGCTCGCCCGGGTAGGCGGAGACTTCGATGTGGGACTGCGCATTCCCTTCGATGAACTGCAGATCCTGCTCGAAGACATCGCCTTCTACCCACACTTCGGACAGGTCCGCAATCCGATACAGTCGCTGACCAGGACTCACTCTCTGCCCCTGAAGAACGTCCTTTTCCAGGACGATTCCGCTCACCGGTGACACGAGAGTGAGTGTCTTCGTCACCTCCTCCGTGGCTTCCAATCGGTCGATCTGCTCGTCCGTGATGTCCCAGTACGACAGACGGCGCCTGGCAGCGTCCAGCATCGACCGGGCGCTCCGCCAGGCCTCCTCCGCGGTCGGGTCCACACGAGCAACCAGGCGTTGAGCGGTCAGCAGTTCCTCCTGCGCGGCCACGAGTTCCGGGCTGTACAGGGTCAGCAGACGCTGCCCACGACGGACCGCTTCGCCCGTTGTACTCACGTAAAGCTCTTCCACGAAACCGTCGATCTTGAGTGTCACGTCCGCCACGCGGTCCTCCGCAGCCACGACTCGACCCACGGTCCGGATCGTGCGCTCGAGGAGAAGAGTCCCGACGTCCATATAGACGACGCCGAGCGCGGACTCCTGCGACTCGGAGAGGTGCACCGCCTGGCGCACCATTGCACCCGTGCTGTCCGTCTCCCCCTGCCCGCCCCCGGCGGACATTAGCGCGTGTTCCTCGGGTGTCATGTCCATCGAACCCGCAGCGTC
>JBDHBK010000102.1:0-6460 GCA_039592635.1 Gemmatimonadota bacterium | reverse complement strand
CCGTCGATGTGGCTCTGGAACGTCACGCCCTCGTCTTCCACCCGGTTGATCCGGGCGAGGGAGAACACCTGGAATCCACCCGAATCCGTCAGAATGGGCCCGTCCCAGTGCATGAACCGGTGCAGCCCCCCCATCTCCTGCATCACCTCGGTGCCCGGACGCAGGTAAAGGTGGTAGGTGTTTGCCAGGATGATCTGCGACCCGATCGAGAGCAGGTCCTCGGGCGTGAGGGATTTCACCGTACCCTGCGTACCCACCGGCATGAAGCAGGGGGTTTGCACCTCGCCACGCTCCAACGTGAGCACTCCGGCGCGCGCCCGGCCGTCCGCCCCGTCGATGCTGAACCGTCCGTGTATTGCGCTCATCTCATACCACTCATACCACCAGCATGGCATCACCGTACGAATAGAAACGGTAGCGCTGTTCGACTGCGTGACGATACGCATCCAGCACGTGATCACGTCCGGCCAGGGCCGCCACCAGCATCAGAAGGCTGGAGCGGGGCAGGTGGAAGTTGGTCAGCAGTCCGTCGACCGCCCTGAACTCGTAGGGCGGATGAATGAACAGGTCCGTCCAGCCTCCGGTCGCTTCGAACGAGCCGTCCGCGGCGGCCGCCGTTTCCAGCGTTCGGGCTGACGTCGTACCGACGGCCCACACCCGTCGTCCGGCATCGCGCGCGCGGTTCAGAAGCCGGGCGGACCCATCGGACAGGTCATACCACTCGGAGTGCATCCGGTGATCTTCCACGCGGTCGGCGTCCACCGGCCGGAACGTCCCCACGCCCACGTGCAGGGTGACGGGAACCACGCTCACGCCGAGGGCCTCGATCTGCTCGATCAGGCCAGTCGTGAAGTGAAGTCCCGCCGTCGGCGCGGCGACGCTTCCCCGCTCGCGCGCGTAGACCGTCTGATACCGTTCTCGATCCGCCGCGACCCCCGGTCGCCGGATGTACGGAGGCAGAGGGACTTCTCCGTGCCGCTCGACCAGGTCCCAGGGATCTCCGTACCCCTCGAGTCGCACTCTCCGGCTGCCGTCCGCGAGAGAATCTTCGACTCGCACCGAGAACCCCTCGGCGATCTCCACGACCCGACCAGGCTTCAGCTTGCCGCCGGGACGGACCAGCGCGCGCCAGGTCCGTCCCTCGTCGTCTTCGGGCAGCGGGCGCAGCAGGAGGATCTCCGCCCTCGCTCCGGTCGGCTTGCGCCCGAGCAGACGCGCCGGGAATACGCGAGTGTCATTGATGACGAGCGCATCGCCCTCGTCGAGGTAGCACAGAAGATCGGGGAACGTACGATCCGCGATGGCTCCGGTCCGCCGATCCAGGATCAGGAGGCGGCTGTCGTCCCGCCGATCCGCCGGGTGGCTGGCTACGAGGTCTTCGGGAAGCGGATAGTCGAAATCGGCCGTTAGAAGCGCGGGCCGGCCTTCAGCTGTCATCCCCGAACAGTCCTGCCTGGGCCGAGGCCGCGTCCGGCGGAAGCGCATATCCGAACCTCTCGAAGGCCCGCGGGGTCGCCACCCGGCCGCGTGCCGTGCGGTGCAGATAGCCGTTTTGGATCAGGTACGGCTCGTACACCTCTTCGAGGGTATTCGCGTCTTCTCCGACGGCCACTGCCAGCGAGCCCAGGCCCACCGGCCCGCCACCGAAATCCTCGATGATCGCACGCAGGACCCGCGCGTCCATTTCGTCGAGGCCGTACTCGTCCACGTTGAGCATCTCCAGGGCTCCACGGGCCGTGTCCCCGTCGATCCGGCCGTCCGACTTCACTTGCGCGTAGTCCCGTACCCGACGCAGAAGACGATTGGCGATGCGCGGAGTGCCCCGGGCCCGGCGGGCGATTTCGGCCGCTCCATCCCGGTCGACCGAGACCCCGAATATCTCCGCCGAGCGCTCGACGATCTGGTGGAGCTCCTCGGGCGGGTAGTAGTTCAGCCTCTCGATGACCCCGAAGCGGGCCCGCATGGGCGCGGTCAGGAGTCCGAAACGGGTCGTGGCGCCCACCAGCGTGAACTGCTCGATCTTCATCGAGACGGTCTGGGCCCTCGCACCCTCGCTCAGCCTGATCTCGATCCGGTAATCCTCCATCGCCGGATAGAGATACTCCTCGATGACGGGACGTAACCGGTGAATTTCATCGATGAACAGGATGTCGCCGTGCTCGAGATTGGTTAGAAGACCGGCCAGGTCGCCCGGCTTCTCGAGCACCGGACCCGATGTGATCTTGATGTTCACATCCAGTTCGCGGGCCATCAGGATCGCCAGAGTCGTCTTGCCGAGACCAGGCGGACCGAAGAACAGCGTGTGGTCGAGGGCTTCCTGCCGCTGCAGGGCCGCCTGGATGTAGACGTCCAGCGCCTCCTTGACCTTCTGCTGTCCAACGAACTCTGCCAGCCGGTCCGGGCGGAGAGAGCGCTCGTGACCCGCTTCGCCGTCGAGCGGCTGGGGAGTCGTGACTTCCACGCGTTCCGACATGGGGCTCTCCACGGGTTCCAACTACAGGTGCCTGAGAGCGGTGCGAATGAGCTCCTCGGTCTCGGCGTCTCCGCCGATCTCCCGCCGCGCCGCCCTCAGCGCACTCTCGCTCTCGAGGTGCGTATACCCCAGGGCCCTGAGAGCCTCGATGGCCCCCGCGCCTTCCAGAGGCTCATCCGCCGGGCCGGCGCCGGCCATGGCTGCCAGGTCTTCCAGCTTGTCTGCGAGCTCCAGCGCCATACGCTCGGCCGTCTTCCGTCCAACCCCGCTGACCATCTGCAGGGTCTCGTGCGCCCGGCTCCTCAGGGCACTCACGATCCGCTTCGCCGGCAGCGTGCCGATGATGGCAAGCGCCAACCGGGGACCGACGCCTGAGGCGCTCTGCAGCCGGAGGAAGAGCTCCCGATCGACCGAGCTTCCGAAACCGAAGAGCTCGAGCGAGTCGTCCCGCGACACCAGTGCGGTGTGCAGGTCGACGTCCCCGCCGGGCTGCGGAAGCCCCTCGAACACGCGGGAGGGGACGACGACCTCGTACCCGACGCCGGCCACCGTCATGATCTCCACCCGGTCTCCGCGGACGGCGGTCAGCTCTCCCCGAACGCGGCTGATCACTGAGCCGCCCTGCGCTGTGCCAGCGGACCCGTACCGATGATGAGGTGACAGAGGGCGGCGGCACAGCCGTCCGAGGCATCCGACGGTCGGGGCGGCTCGGCCAGCCCGAGGAGCTTCTGTACCATGAATCCCACCTGTGTCTTGGTCGCCCGTCCCGTCCCCACCACGGCCTTCTTGATCTCCGCCGGCGGATATTCCGCCACAACCAGGCCGCACTCCGCCCCGGCCAGCAGGGCTACGCCTCGCGCGTGCGCCAGCACGACCGCGGTACGGGGGTTCTCGCGGTAGAACACTCCCTCGACCGCCATGCAGTCCGGCTGCAGCCGTTCGATCACGGCCTGTATGTCACTGTAGATGTGCAGGAGGCGAACGGCCAGATCGCCATGCCTCGGTGAGCGGATGACGCCGCATTCGATGAGCCGGACATCCGTCCCCCGGCCTTCGACGACTCCGTACCCGGTCGCCGTGGATCCTGGATCGATCCCCAGGACTCTCACGGAGACTTGACGCGGCAGCCGGGCGGCGCCGGGCCCGGCCCGGTTCCGTCAGCCCTCGAGAGACGCGAACGCTTCGTCATCCACCTCGAAATTGGAGTAGAGCTTCAGAACATCGTCCTGCTCTTCCAGCGCTGTGACCAGCTTGATCAGTTTCTCGGCTTCCCGTCCCTCCACCTTCACGGTGTTGGTGGGAAGCAGCGCCAGCTCGGCTTCCTCGAATTCGATTCCCTGCTCACGCAGACCGTCCTGGACCACGTGGAAGTCCGCAACCGAAGTAGTCAGGTAGTGGATACCGTCCTCGGTCCGCATGTCTTCGGCTCCGGCCCCGAGCGCCGACTCGAGCGCCACTTCCTCGTCGTAGCGCTTCTCGTCCAGATAGATCTGACCCTTCCGCTCGAACATCCACGCCACCGAACCGCTCTGCCCGAGGTTGCCGCCGCCCTTGCTCATGATGTGACGGATCTCGGCAACGGTGCGGTTCGTGTTGTCCGTCACGCACTCGAGGAAGATGGCCACACCGCCGGGGCCATAACCCTCGTAGGTGGTCTCCTCGAACACCATGCCCGGCAACTCTCCCGTGCCCCGCTGAACGGCACGATCGATGTTGGCCTGTGGCATGTTCTCGGCTTTCGCGTTGGCGATCGCCGTGCGCAAACGTGGATTGAAGTTGGGGTCACCGCCGCCCTGGCGGGCCGCTACGGCGAGTTCCCTCCCCATCTTCGAGAACACTCTTCCGCGGGCCTGATCGTTGACCGCCTTCTGGCGCTTGATCTGCGACCACTTGCTATGTCCTGCCAAACGTCTCCACTCCGTCTCTGGGCACCGCGCTCAGCGGTGCTCTTCTTCCTTACGGGCTTCCGCCTCGGCAATGATCTTCTGGGTCACGTCGGCGGGGGCCGGCTCGTACCCGGACAGATCGCGCGCATGTGCGCCCTTGCCCTGCGTCAGTGAACGCAGCGCCGTCGAGTAGCGGTACATCTCCGCCTGGGGCACCTTGGCCTTGACGACCTGCCAGTGCCCGTCGGCCTCCATGCCCATGATGCGGCCCCGCCGCTGGTTGAGATCGCCGATGACCTCGCCCATGAACTCCTCGGGCGTCCGGACTTCAACCTCCAGGATCGGCTCGAGGATGATCGGGCGCGCGTCCCGAGCCACCTTCTGGAACGCCATCGATCCGGCGACCTTGAAGGCCTGCTCCGAGCTGTCCACCGCGTGGTACGACCCGTCGTAGCATTCCACGGCGACGTCCACCACGGGGTAGCCGGCGAGGATTCCTCGGCTGAGGGCCTCCTGGACCCCCTTGCCCACGGCCGGCACGAACTTACTGGGGATCACGCCGCCCACGATCTTGCTGACGAACTCGAAGCCCTCTCCGCGAGTGCGGGGCGCCAGGCGAAGCCAGCAGTCTCCGTACTGGCCGCGGCCACCGGTCTGCTTCTTGTACCGCCCCTGACCCTGGGCCTTCTTGGTGATCGTCTCGCGATAGGCGATGCGAGGCGCCTCCGTCTCGACGTTCACGCCGAACTTCCGCTTCAGGCGCTCCATCGCCACGTTCAGGTGCAGCTCGCCGAGTCCGCGGGCGATCGTCTGGCCCAGCTCGGGGTCGAAGGCGGCGACGAATGTCGGGTCTTCCTCGTGGACCCGGTTCAATCCATTGGCCAGCTTGTCTTCCTCGCCGCGCGAGGCCGGGAAGATGGCAATCGCGATGTCCGGCTTCGGCCACTCGATCGGGGCCAGGCGGAAGTCCTTGCCCTGGGCGCACAGGGTGTCTCCCGTGTGCGTGTCCTTCAGCTTCGCGACCACCCCGATGTCCCCCGCGTGCAGAACCTCGACTTCCGAACGGGTCGCGCCATCGGGCGTTGCCGGATGGGTGAGGCGCTCGTCGATCGAGTGACCCGGATTGGAGGCGGTCATCCCGCCGCGGACGGAACCGGAGAAGACCCGGAAATAGGTCAACTCACCCACCCGCGGCTCCTGCGTCGTCTTGAACACCATCGCCGTGAGCGGCTCGGAGTCCAGCGGCTTCAACTCGGTGACGTCACCCTTCGCGCTCGTGACCTCGACGGTACCGGCATCCGCCGGCGACGGCATGAGTTCAACCAGCTTGTTCATGATGGCGCGGACACCGTATCCGCTATCACCCGAGCCGCAGAAAATAGGGAACAGTTCGCCGCGCCACATCGCCGCCGACATGGCCGCCAGCACCTTCTCACGATCCAGCTCCTCGCCTTCGAGATAGGCCTCGAGCAGCTCGTCGTCGGTGGCGGCGATGGTCTCGATCAGTTGCTCACGGTACTGCTCGACCGTGTCCAGCAACTCACCGGGAATCTCGGTCTCTTCGTACTCGCCCTTCGAGGAGCCGCCCTTGTAGAGGTGCGCCTTGTTCGAGAACAGGTTCACGATGCCCCTGAAGCTGTCGCCAGTGCCGATTGGCACCTCGACAGGGATCGCCTCTGAGGACAGCGTGTCCCGAATCTGGTTGAAGCACTTCTCGAAGCTGGCGTTCTCCCGGTCCATCATCGACACGAAGAACATCCGCGGCAGGGAACGCTTGCTGCAGGCTGCCCAAACACGCTCCGTGCCTACCTCCACTCCGTTCGTGGCGCTCACGACCACCAGGCCGCCGTCTACGACCCGAACCGCGGCCTCTACCTCACCGAAGAAATCCAGGTAGCCCGGAGTGTCGATCAGATTGATCTTGGTGCCCATCCACTCGGCCCGCCCCATGGCCAGATTGATGGAAATGCCGTGATCGTGTTCTTCGGGAGTGAAATCGGTGTGCGCGGTGCCGTTCTCGACCGAACCACGCCGCGTGGTGGAACCGGCTATGAAGCACATGGCGTCCACGAGCGTCGTCTTGCCGCTGCCGCCATGACCG
>JBDHBK010000101.1:0-6557 GCA_039592635.1 Gemmatimonadota bacterium | reverse complement strand
GTTCGCTCGTGGCCCGCGAGCTTCATCAGGTAGAACCGGGCATCCAATGCGTGGCACGCGATGAAGGCCAGGCTGTTGGTGTGGTCGTTGGGGCGCCGCTCGGCAGCGGCCTGGTCGATTCCCTCGAGAGCCCGCCGGAAGAGACTGGCGTTCAGCTCCAGGATCCCGATGACGGGCTGCATGCGACTATCCACAACTGCCTCCTGCCGGCTGGCGCCGGTCGTCGATTCGGTCCTGCGGGTCCTTGTCAGGCGGGGGGACCGTTCTCCTATACCCGCACGGCCCGCAGTCGCTCCACCGCTCCCCTCAGCAGCTCCTCCGTCTTGCAGAAGGCGAAGCGGACGAGGTGCCGACCGTCCGATGGGTCCAGGAAGAAGCTGGAGCCCGGCACCGAGGCCACCCCGTGCTCGGCCGTGAGCCACACGGCGAACTCGTTATCCGGAAGATTGCTCAGGTCGCTGAAGTCGCAGAGGACGTAGTACGAGCCTTCGGGTGGCTCGCAGCGAAACCCTGCCTCCTTGAGGCCCCCGATCAGGAGGTCCCGCCGAGCCTGGTAGTGCCTCGCCATGTCCGTGTAGTAATCCGGCCCGAGGGTCTCCATCGCCACGGCCACCGCTTCCTGCAGGGGAGCCGGAGCCCCCACCGTCAGGAAGTCGTGCACCTTCCGGATCGCGGCAGTCGCCTCGGGCGGGGCCACGATCGTGCCCACTCGCCAGCCGGTCACCGCGAACGTCTTCGAGGCGCCGCTGACGGTGATCGTCCGGTCCCGCATGCCGGACAACGTCGCCATCGGGATGTGCTCGCCCTCGTAGTAGATGTGCTCGTAGATCTCGTCCGTGATCGCGTAGGCATCGTGGCGCCGACAGAGTTCCGCGATCCCCTCCAGGTCGCGGCGCGACGCCACCCGACCCGTCGGGTTGTTGGGCGAGTTGAGCACGATCGCGCGGGTCCGATCCGAGAACGCGGCCGCGAGCCGCTCCAGGTCGAGGTCTTCCCCGCCCCACATGGGCACGTACACCGGCTCCGCACCGCACAGAAGAGTGTCCCGGTCGTAGTTCTCGTAGAACGGCTCGAAGACGATCACTTCCTCACCCGGATCCACGACCGCCAGCATCACGGAGACCATGGCCTCGGTGGCGCCGCACGTGACCGTCACCTCGGTCTCCGGATTCACGTCCATGCCGTACCAGTCGTAGTACTTCACCGCCACGGCGTCGCGCAGGCGCTTCGCCCCCCACGTGATGGCGTACTGGTTGATGTCGGAGTGGATCGCGCTCGCCGCCGCTTCCTTGAGGAGGTCCGGAGCCGGAAAATCGGGGAATCCCTGCGCCAGGTTGATCGCATCGTGCTCCCGGGCGACGCGGGTCATCTCCCGGATCACGGACTCCGTGAAAAGCTGCGTACGATGCGAGGTATGCATCAGAAGACGATCCCTTGCGTCCGCAGGCCAAGGAGAAGGAGGTACGTCACGTAGGCCACGAGAAAGATCACCCCCGACGCGCGGCCAACGGGACGCTTCACCATGGCGAGCGCGGTGAGCACCACGGCCGCCCCGAGCATGACCGGGAAATCGAGAGTGAAGAAGCCGCCGGGTACCTCGATCGGTGCCGGGGAAATCGTGACCGCCACGCCGAGAATGGCCAGGATGTTGAACATGTTGCTGCCGACGATCGTGCCGATCGCCACCTCGGTCCGCTTCTGGAGGGCTGCCGTGACCGTGGTCGCGAGTTCCGGCAGAGAAGTCCCGATCGCCAGGACCGTCAATCCGACGACGGTATCGCTGACTCCCCAGGCCACGGCGATCTCGACGGATGCGTCGACCACCATCTTGGCCCCGATGGGCAGGCCCACCGCACCTGCTGCAATGAAGAGCAGGATCACCCAGGTGTTCGTCGGGAGCCCCAATACCCACTCGAGGGGGGCCTTGAGCTCCGATTCCCGAAAAGCGCGAGCGGCTTCGCGGGCCGTGAGCACGTTCACCACGACCAGGCCGGCCAGCAGGATCGCCCCCTCTGTAAGGTCCAGGGTCCCGTTCCAGCACAGAAACACCAGGAGCACGCTGGTGGCGACCATGAACAAGCTGTCCCGGCGGACCGAGTGGTCTCCGTACGTGAGCGGGTAGATGACGGCGGCCGCTCCGGCGACCAGCAGCACGTTGGCGATGTTGCTCCCCACAACGTTGCCAAGCACCAGTCCCGGATAGCCCGCCAGGGTGGCTTGCACCACGACCACCAGCTCGGGGAGCGACGTGCCGAAGGCCACGATCGTGAGAGCGATGATCATCGGAGGCACGTGGAACTTGCGGGCCAGGGCCACGGCCCCGCGCACCAGGAGGTCTCCTCCGAACAGCAGGTAGATGAGCCCGCTGAATAGCTGGAGGAAGAGGAGAGGGTCCATCAGGCGTCCTGCGGGCCCTCGATCTCACGCGCGATCGCGTACAGCAGGCCGGTCTCAGGCTCCGGGTAGGAGGTCCAGCGCAGCCACTTCCACGACCCGTCCGCACACCGAAACCGGTTGACGAACGATATCGTCGGGATCCCCTGGGCCAGCTTCGTGATCTCGTCCTCCGTGGCCTTCAGGTCATCCGGGTGAACGAGTTCGAGGAACGGGTGGCCGAGCAGCTTCTCGCGATTCCAACCGAGCGCCCTCTCGAAGGCCGGGTTGGTGCGCTTGAAATACCCATCCGTTCCCGCGATGCAGAGCAGGTTGATCGAAACCTCGAAGAACTTCTGGAACTCGTGCAGCTCGGTCACCCGTTCCTGCAGCTCATCGGCCATCTGGTTCAGCGTGCGCGCCAGGAGCCCGATCTCGTCTTCCCTCTTCACGGTAGCGCGCGCGCTCATGTCACCCTCGCCAATCCGTTTCGCCACCTCGGCGAGGCTGTGAATAGGCGTCGCGAAACGGAACCCTAGTATCACCGCCACAAAGATGCCAAAGCCCGCGAGGGTCAGGGCGAGCGAGACCATCTCCTCACGAAACCGGTAGACCGCGTCCCGCTTCTCGGCCTCGTCGAACTTGACCACCAGGCCCCAGCCGGTCTTGGGGATGTAACGGGTCGCGGCCCAGACGGTTCGTCCCCTGTAATCGACGAGATCTTCCCGGAACAGGCCCTCCGAGCCTTCGAGCGCGAGCTTCGCAGGGTCCCGCCCGTCCGCCAGCAGGACATCGCCGCGGATCCCGGGCCCGCTACCCCGAACCGGGTGGAGCGTGCGGGCACCCCCCGAATCGGGCATCACGATCATCACCTCGCCGGTTCGCCCCAGGCCTGCAGTGTCCGCCGTCAGCTGGCCGATCCGCTGACCGTTCAGGAGGACGAACAGGAAGCCGACGCGCTCGCCCTCGATCGCGAGCCGGGTGGCGTAGGCCACCCGCGGGTATCCGTCCGGCGTGAAGGAGACGCCGAGGAATCGCACGCGCTCGGTGGACTCCGCCCTCGACATGGGGTAAAGGACGGCCAGGATCGAGTCCGCCGCATCGCCGGATTGGGCGACCAGGCGTCCGTCGCGGGCATACGTGGCCAGGGCGGCGATCGTCTGCACGGCCCCCGTCACGTCGTCGAGGATTCGCTGGATCCGCTCGCGGGCGGCGGGATCACCGGACGCATTGAAGTCGCGCAGGCTGAGGCGCAGCTGCGTCCGGCTGGCTACCAGCTGGACTCGCTCCTCCCACCCGTCGACGATGCTCTCGAGCGCGTCGGAACTCGACTCCGCCAGCCCCTCCAACTGCTCCGCCGCCGCGTCGTCGATCATCTCGCCCGCCTTCTGGTACGTGACGGCGGCGAACGCCAGCATACTGCCAAGCGTGACCGCGACGAGGGCAAAGACGAGTTTCGTGCGAATATCCACAACCGGAGGATAGGCGATCCGCGCGCGGTGTGCCAACCTCAGGGGCGCGGAGACGCCGGTCAGCGGATGGCGTACCCGGAGATGTGGGGACGGTAAGGAGTGTTCCCGGAGCCGCTGAACCGCTCGAGCTCGAGGTCACCGAAGCCCGCGCGCTCGATCGTACGCGCCGTATCGCGATTCAGGTGGCAGCCCTCGCCCAGCCAGTGCCATGGAGTGTGGATCGCCTCCTGCACCTTGCGGAGGCGCGTTCCCGGCTCTGCCGCCACGTGTTCGAGAAAGGCGAAACGTCCGCCCGGCCTGAGAACGCGGCGGACCTCGGACAGCACCCGGTCCGGGTCGCGGACGCTGCACAGGACGAGCGTCGAGACCACGAGGTCCGCGCTATCGGATTCCACTTCCATCCCCTCCGCGCCGGCGTGCCGGAGATCGATCTCGACCGAGTGCTTCTCCGCCTGCGAGTACATCCGCTTCAGCATCATCGGATTGGGCTCGACGGCGATGACCTTCGTTCCGCGCGGATAGTACCGGAAGTTAGCCCCGGAGCCGGGTCCGAGCTCGACGATGGTCGAGGGCAGGTCGCCGAAGATGCGGCGCTTCCGCTCACCGTACTCCCGGTGCATCGGCTTTTCGGCCGCGGCCAGGAACCACGAGTTGATGCGGCCGCGGACGGGGTGGGGTTTGTGGCTCATGTGGGGATTATGGGCTGGCAGCGGCCAGGGGGCGAGCCCGCGCGCCGGTGGCGATCCCGGGGCCAGGCGCCGAGATTCCCTCATGCCACGCAAGAAGAAGCGAAAGAAGACCAGGGAGACAACTGCCTCCCCACCCAAGCTCACTGGAATCGCTCGCCTGTTGGTGGAGTCACCCGTCGAGACGTTGGATCTCCACGGGATGAGCGCAGACCAGGCCGAGACCCGGGTTCAGTTCTTCTTCCAACGCCATGCCACGGCGTCGCCGGGACGGGTGGTTCACGTCATCACCGGCAAGGGGACCCGGTCGGCTGGTGCGGCCGTGCTCCCGGGGCTCGTGCGCGAGATGCTCCAGGACGAGCTGAGTGATCTGGCTGCCGAGTGGGCGGGGCTCCATGGCGGGGGCGGGGTCGCGGTGCGTATCGCAGGGGGCTGAGCGACGGTAGCCGGCGCTGCCGCCCCAACGTCATCAAGCTCTCAACATCTCCTCAAAAACGTTTCAGCTGAAACGTCCCGACATCGGTCAAGAGGGATTGTGACAGTTCGCCGTGTCCACCAACGGGACGCAACCGAGGTCCGAACGCGCGAACCAGAGACCTGCGAACGTGACCACCACGGACTCTCCTTTTCAGTATCGACGATCCTCTCCGTGCTCTGAATCTACCCGGAGCACTCAACACCCCCTCAACGCCTCACCCCCAGCCCTCCGCCAGATCAGCCGAACAGCCCCACCGTTGACAGATCCCCGACCGTTTGGCGTTACTGGTCGCGGCGGCCATGCCGGGCGAGGCCTGTCCGCCGGACCGAGTGCGGCCACCGACGCGGCCGACATTACAAGACAAACGCAAGCCGCACCCACGATCGAGGAGAGGCGCACCCTTGCTCTTCAACTCCCTGACGTTCGTCGCGTTCTTCGCGGTGGTGCTGGCGCTTCACAACGCGCCGCTCCCGTGGAAGGTCAAGAAGACGAACCTCCTCCTGGCCAGCTACCTGTTCTACGCGGCCTGGAATCCCCCGTTCGTCATCCTGCTGTGGCTCTCGACGATCGTCGACTGGCACGTCGCGAAGAAGATCTATGCGACGGACGAGAAGTCGCGGCGCCGGGCCTGGGTCGCCGTCAGCATGGTCGTGAACCTCGGCCTGCTGGGCTACTTCAAGTACGGCGGATTCCTGCTGGAGAACTGGCAGGCGATCATGTCGACCATCGGGGTCACGTGGACGGCTCCAGGGTGGGACATCGTCCTGCCCGTCGGGATCTCGTTCTACACGTTCCAGACGATGGCCTACTCGCTGGACGTGTACCTGAGGCGTGCGAAACCGGCGGACTCATTCCTGGACTTCGCCCTGTTCGTCACGTTCTTCCCGCAGCTGGTGGCGGGACCGATCGTCAGGCCCACGCAGCTCATCCCGCAGTTCGCAAAGCCGGTCAGGGCGACTCGCGATCAGCTACTGTGGGGCCTCGGCCTGGTGACCCTCGGCCTGTTTCAGAAGATCGTCATCGCCGATGGGGCGCTGGCCCCGGCCGCGGATGCCGTGTTCGGAGCGGAAGCGGCGGTTCCCTTCAGCGATGCATGGCTGGGGACCCTGGCTTTCGCCGGCCAGATATTCTCCGACTTTGCCGGCTACTCGACGGCGGCAATCGGGATCGCCCTGTGTCTGGGCTTTTCACTGCCCGATAACTTCCGCTTCCCCTATGCGGCGATCGGGTTCTCGGACTTCTGGCGCCGCTGGCACATCTCGCTGTCGACGTGGTTGCGGGACTACCTGTACATCCCGCTGGGCGGCAACCGTAAGGGCTGGCACCGCACCCAGATCAACCTGATGGTCACCATGCTGCTCGGGGGCCTGTGGCACGGAGCGGCGTGGACGTTCGTGGTGTGGGGCGGGCTGCACGGGCTCTACCTGGGGGTCGAGAGGTTCATCAGTGGACGCTGGGGTCATGCGAAGGTCGCTTCCACGGCTGGCTTCCGGTTCTTCCTGGCCCTGCTTACGTATTTCCTCGTCAACATCACGTGGGTCTTCTTCC
>JBDHBK010000100.1:0-10432 GCA_039592635.1 Gemmatimonadota bacterium | reverse complement strand
TACGACCCACAGCACCACGTACCCGTACGACCCCGTGTTCCAGATGATCTCGTCCTTCGAAAAGAACCCGGCAAACGGGAATATGCCCGCGATCGCGACCGTACCGATCCACATGGTGGCCCATGTGATCGGCATCACGTTCTTCAAGCCCCCGTGGTTTCGCATGTCGTTCGGATCGTCGTGCCGGTGGACCTGGTGATACGCCTCGTGCATGGCGTGAATCACCGCACCGGACCCGAGGAACAGCAGGGCCTTGAAGAACGCATGCGTCATCAGGTGGAAGACACCCGCGGTGAACGCCCCGATTCCGACCGCCAGGAACATGTACCCCAGCTGAGAGACAGTACTGTAGGCGAGTACCTTCTTGATGTCGTACTGCTGAGTCGCGATCGTCGCCGCGAAGAGGGCGGTTCCAGCCCCGACGGCCGCCACGATCGCCTGCGACACAGGCGACATCGCGAATAGCACGCCCGACCGGGCCACCATGTACACGCCTGCCGTCACCATGGTCGCGGCGTGAATCAGCGCCGAAACGGGTGTGGGACCGGCCATCGCGTCCGGAAGCCACACGTGCAGCGGGATCTGGGCTGATTTACCCGTGGCCCCGAGGAACAGGAGAAGCGTGGTCAGGGTCACCACTCCGCCCCCGAACACGAGCGTCTCCGGCGCCGCCGCGAACACTTCCGTGAAGTCAAGCGTGCCGAAGTGCGTGAAGATCAAGAACATCGCGACCAGGAAACCGAAGTCCCCGATCCGGTTCACGATGAACGCCTTCTTCCCTGCCGAGGCGAAGTCTCGATTCTCGTACCAGAACCCGATCAACAGATAGGAGCACAGTCCGACGCCCTCCCAACCCACGAACATGATCGGGAAGTTCGCGCCCATGACCAGGATGAGCATGAAAAACACGAACAGGTTCAAGTACGCGAAGTATCGCGAGTACCCGGGATCCGCGCGCATGTATCCGATGCTGTACACATGGATCACCGACGAGACCCCGGTGACGACCAGCATCATGAGAATGGACAGCTGGTCGAACTGAAGATCCACCCCGATCGACAGGTCACCGACCGCCATCCAGGTCCACAGCGAAACGACCGCGGGATCGTGCGGCATCGCGCCACGCATGGCCAGAAAATTGGCCACGACGATAGCAAAGGCCCCGATGATGGCCAGCGGTCCCACGACACTCGGTACGCGCTTGTTGCCGCGCCACAGGAACGCCCCGAGACCGTTGATCACGAACCCCAAGAGGGGGAGCAGAAGAATCAGTCCCGGAAGGACCGGGTGGTACCCGGTCTCGGCGTGCTGCACAACCCGAAGGAACGACTCGAGGAAATTCACCATTTCAGCAGATTAAAGCGATCGACATCCACGAGCTCGTAGTGCCGGAAGATGGCGATGATGATGGCCAGTCCAACGGCGGCTTCCGCCGCAGCTACGGCCATGACGAAGAACACGAACACCTGCGCCTCGATGCCCAATGATCTTGAGAAGACGACGAGCGTCAGGTTCACTGAATTGAGCATGAGCTCGATGCACATGAACATGATGATCGCGTTCCGGCGCAGTAGCACGCCAGCCGTCCCGATCGCGAAGAGAAGCGCGCTGAGTATCAGCGTATAGGTTTCGATTTCCATTCCCTACTCACGGTGCCTTTCGGCGCGCCAGCACGATGGCCCCGACGATGGCCACCAGCAGCAGGAGCGAAGTGATCTCGAACGGGACCAGGTAACTCCGGAACATCGGTTCGGCCACAATTCCGACCGCCCCCTGTGACTCCAGCATCGCGTCAATCGTCGCCTGGCCCATACCCCCGGCCATCGACGTGGCGTGACCGCCCCTGAGCATGACCAGGAGAAGCCCGAAGAAGGCGCCCGCGATCACGATGCCGATCATGCGATACAGCGGGCCCCGCAGGTCTGACTTCTCCGTGCGCCCGAGGTTCAGAAGCATGATGACGAACAGGAACAGGACCAGGATGGCCCCGGCGTACACGATCAGGTTGACCGCAGCGATGAAATGCGCATCCAGCAGCACGAAGATGCCGGACAGCGCGAAGAAGGCCATGACAAGATAGAGCAGGCTCGCCAGAGGATTCCGAGCGAACACCATGGCGGTGGCCCCACCGATCGCCATGACGGCGAACAACACGAAGAAGAAGTCTGCGATCATTCGGACGATGGGTCAGCGGGGTCCCACAGCGCCGTGACCGGATGGTCATTCTCGCACAGTCGGGCCAGGTCGTAGACCCAGCGCTCGCGGCTGTACTCGGCGTTTTCGTAATGAACCCCTAGGTGAATCGCCTCGACGGGGCATACTTCCTGGCAGAAGCCACAGAAGATGCAGCGGAATTCGTCGATCTCGTAGACCGCCGCGTACCGTTCCCCGTTTTCGTCCTCCGCCGGAATCAACTTGATACAATTGACCGGACATACGGTCGGACAGAGACCGCACCCTACGCACTTGGCGCGACCGTCCTCGTGAACCGCCATGCGGTGCGTCCCACGCCAACGCGGCCCCAGCTCCCACTTTTCATCCGGATACTGCTGGGTCGGTTTGTCGGCGTGCATGAAGTGCTTGAACGTGATGCCGAGCCCCTTGCTTATGGCCCGGATATACGAACTCTCACTCTCCGGCCGATCGACGATCCTCACCTCACCCGGCATGTCAGTCTCCCTCGCTTGCGGTCGCGGCCGCCGCTCCGGGCACCGCTCGCGTACGCGCGGTTGCCCCCATCACCAGCCGGCCACGATCCAGGACGAACAGGAAGATCAGCATGAGCACGAAGTTCAGGCCGAACAGGGCCGCCGAGAACCGGAGGCCCACGGCGACCTCCGCTGAATCCAGCGCGAAGATGGCAACGGCCATCAACATGATGTAGGCCATCAATGCCGGGATGAAAACCTTCCAGCCCAGGTCCATCAGCTGGTCATACCGGAATCGGGGAATCGTCCACCGGATGAACATGAAGAACACGACGAAGAACGTCGTCTTCATGGTGAATGCAACCAGCGTCAACAGAGTCTTCCACCACGTGGGATCACCGATCACCGTGCCGTCTGCGAGCACCCGGATGTTGTCTCCCTGCCAGAACGGGATATCCCACCCTCCGAGGAAGAACACCGAGATCAGGGCCCCGGTGGTGATCAGGTGAAAATACTCACCAAGGAAGAACATCCCGAACTTCATGGACGAGTACTCGGTGTGGTAGCCGCCTACGATCTCCGCCTCGGCCTCGGGCAAGTCGAATGGAACGCGGTTCGTCTCCGCGAGGCCCGAGACGATGAAGAAGAAGCCGGAGAGCATCAGAGGCAGGATGAACCACATGCCGTACGTCGCCGGACCGGCTGCAAAGGACTGTTGCATCGATACGAGTACGGGCATCTCTACGTTGCCCGCGAGCATCAGAACAGGGACCAGACTCATGGCGAGTCCGATCTCGTAGCTGATCATCTGGGCCGAGCCGCGCAGTCCACCCAGAAACGAGTACTTGCTATTGGATGACCAACCAGCCATCACCACGCCGTACACGGCCAGCGATGCGATCGCCAGCACGTAGAGGAAGCCGATCGGTACGTCCGCCACGATCATATCCACCCGGCCCCAGGGAGTCGGAAGCGGAGACCCGAGCGGAATGACTCCGAACAGCACGGTGGCGGGGAACAGCGCCAGAGCCGGAGCCAGGATGAAGAACTTCTTGTGGGCGGTCCCCGGAGTGACTTCCTCCTTCAGGATGAACTTGAGGCCATCGGCCATGACCTGGAGAAGACCCAGCGGACCTACACGGTTCGGCCCGCTCCGATCCTGCATGAAGCCGGCGACCTTGCGCTACAGCGCGACGCCGAGCAGAAGGATGATGAAGAAGACGATGGTCTTCAATATGGTGGCGACGACGAAGGCCGTGCCGGTGACCGCCTCCATTCTTCCCCCTATTCCGCGGCGACGGCCGGCTGCCCGGCCTCGCTGAGAAGTTCACCCCTGAGGCCAAGACCGGCCCACGACATGCCTTCCAGCCCTGCTGTTCCCGTCGCCATCGCGGCGAACGCGTCGTCGATCTCTCTGACTCCGGACTCACCTCCGAGGTGCTCCAGGAGCCGGCTGAGGAACATCCACGTCGGTCGGGCCACGCCCGGTGTCCTGAGCGCCCGGTGGAATCGCTGCACACGGCCTTCGTAGTTGACGAACGTACCGTCTGACTCCGCAACCGTCGCCGCCGGAAGAACCGCCGTCGCGTTGCCGACCGCGGGAAACAGGTGCGACCCGATGTACAGGAAGAACCCGGCGTTCGCGCCGTAGTCGGCCGGAGCATTCGAAATGGCATCACCCAGCACCACCAGAGTCGCTCCGTCCGGCACTTCCGGCAGGCCGTCGGCCCGGGTGAACCGGTGCAACTCCGCTCCCACGGCATTCGGCGCCCGATCAGCCCGCAGCTTGAGCTTCGGGAATCCGCTCAGGGTGACCTCGTCGCCCTGCTCCACCTGGAACGTCCCACCTTCGACCCCGATGCGCTCGAGCAGCGCGCGCGTATAGAACAGGGCCTCGTTCGACACGCCGGCGGACACGAGGGCTATCCCGCTCGAACCGTTCAACTCCCCGGCTACCCACGCCAACGCCTCGTTCCAGCTGGCCGGCTCGAGCTCGCCCCCTTGCCGGACCATCGGGGCCTCAGCCCGCACGCCCCGATTCGACATGACCAGGCTGCGCCGGCCATGGTCGCACATCCAATACGAATTCACGTCCGGATTCAACCTCGGCTTCGTCCGAACGACCTGGTTCTCCTTGACGTTGACCTCAATGTTGCACCCCGTCGAACACCCCGGGCAGATACCGGGCGACGAGTCCATGTCCCACGCCCTGGCCTTGAACACGAAGTCCTCGTGCACCAGCGCGCCCACCGGACACACATCCACGATATTGCCGCGGAACGCGTGATCGAGGTCTCTGCCCGGAAACGTGTCGATGTAGGCCTTGTGTCCGCGCTGGGCCACGACGAGGGCATTGTCTCCAGCGATGTCCTCCATGAATCGCACGCACCGAGTACACACGATGCAGCGGTCGCCGAAGTAGAGAATGTCCTCCGCCACCCGGTCCCGGCCGAGGACCATCTTGGCCTCGGCATAGCGGCTCCGCAGCTGCCCGGTCTCGAAAGCGTAGTCCTGGAGCATGCACTGCCCCGCCGCGTCGCAGATCGGGCAATCGAGGGGATGGTTCAGCAGCAGGAACTCAATGACCGACTTGCGGGCTGTCTCAGCCGTCTCGCTGGTGGTACGCACCACCATTCCGTCGCCGGCCGGAAACACGCAGGACGGCTGAAGCTTCGGCTGTCCCTCGATCTCCACCAGGCACATGCGGCACTGCGCCGGACGGCTCGGGATTCCGGGGTGATAGCAGTAGTGCGGCACGACTACCCCTGCGTGCTCCGCTGCCTGCAGCACCGTGGTGCCGGCCTCTACCGAGACCTCCACGCCGTCGATGGTCAGTGTGATTTGTTTCGCTGCGTCGCTCATCCGTCGGCGATCCCTCGATATGGCTCGAGTCTCAGCGCTTGATCAGCGCCTCGTATTCGTCCTTGAACTTGTCCAGCGACGAGACAAGCGGGAACACGACGCTGTCCGCCAGCGGGCAAATGGTACGTCCGGTCATCTGCACACACAGGTGGTACAGGGTGTCGAGGTCCTCGGCCGTCCCTTCTCCAACTTCGATCCGATGCAGGATCTTCGCGGTCCACGACGTGCCTTCCCGGCACTGCACGCACTGACCGCATGATTCGTGTGCGTAGAACTGCGCGATCCGCCGCATCGCGCTGACGATGCTCGTGTCCTCGTTCATCACGATGGGAGACGCCGTGCCAAGGGCACTTCCAGCTTCGGCCATTCCCTCGTAGCAGCCGGAGCAATCCAACTCGTCGTCCGTGAGCATCGCGGTGGACGACCCACCTGGAATCACGGCCTTGATCTTCTTGCCGTTCGGGGCCCCTCCACAGACCTCGTAAATCACGTCGCGCAGGTTTACGCCAAGCGGAAGCTCGTACGTTCCCGGACGCTCGAGGTGGCCGGAGCAGCACCACAGCTTGGTGCCAGGACTCTTGTCCGTTCCCCACTGCCGATACCAGTCGGCTCCCTCGGCAACGATCATCGGTACCGCAGCCAGGGTCTCGACATTGTTCACTGTGGTCGGGCGGCCGAACGCGCCGGACTGCGCGGGAAACGGCGGCTTGATCCACGGTTCCGCGCGCCCGCCCATGAGCGAACTCATGAGTCCGGTTTCTTCGCCCGCGATGTAGGCTCCGGCTCCCAGATGGACGGTTACATCGCAGCTCCAGCCGCTGCCGAGGATATCCTCCCCCGCGTAGCCGCCCTCGTAGGCCTCGACGACTGCATCGCGCAAGATTGCGCTGAAGGGGAAAAACTCGCCGCGCACGTAGATGTAGACATGCTCCGCCCGGATGGCCCGCGCAGCGATCAGGCACCCCTCGATCAGGAGGTGCGGCACCCAGCGCAGTATCTCGCGGTCCTTGAATGCACCGGGTTCACTTTCGTCCGCGTTGCAGCAGAGGTAGTGCGCCCCGTTCGGCTCCTTCGGCATGAAGCTCCACTTCACTCCCGTTGGAAAACCGGCGCCGCCCCGCCCTCGGAGCCCCGAGTTCTTGACCACCTCGGTGATCGCATCGGGATCCATTTCGAGGGCCTTCGGGAGCGTCGCGTAACCGCCCAGCCCCTTCCATCCCTCGAGCGTGCGCGCCCTCTCATCACCGAAGTGACGGGAGAGCTGCGTACCGACTTCCAGATCGTGGCTGTACGGGTACCCCATCGGTGTCGCCCGCCTAATCCAATTCGTCCAGGATCGCCGGAACCTTCTCCGGCGTCACGTTCTCGAAATAGCGGTCATTGATCTGAACCGCTGTCGCGAACCCACACGCGCCGAGGCACTCGGCCTCGATCACCGTATACTTGCCGTCCTCGGAAACCTCGCCCGCCCGAGCACCCGTCTCCGAGAGAAAGCGCTGGAACACCTCCTCGGCTTCGTCCAGGTGACACGAGATGCACGTGCACACTTGAATGAGGTGCCGGCCGACCGGATGCTTGTTGTACATCGTGTAGAACGTCGCCACCGACCGGACGTAGGCCGGAGTCAGATCCAGCTCGCCGGCGATCTCGGCCATGTTCTCGTCCGACACCCAACCGTTCCTCTCCTGCGCGTATCCGAGCATCGGCAGAAGGGCGGCCCGTTTCTCGGGGTATCGACTCAAAGCCTTGTCCAGGCGATCGCGGCCCTCCGGGTCATCGAACAGTCGCTCCGTGGGCCGGAGATCCGTAACCTGGAATGGCTGCGAGCTCGCAGCCGCCGGGTGCAGGGGCTTCTTCACTTGGTCTCCCATATCGGACTACCTGTCGATCTCGCCGAGGACAATGTCGATCGACGCATGCTTTGCCTGCGGCAAAGGGTGCCTGCCACTCGGCAATGTTCGCAGGTTGGTCATCTGTCGATCTCGCCGAGGACAATGTCGATCGACGCATTGGCCGCGATCACGTCCGACAAGAGTCCGCCTTCCACCAGGTACGGAAGCGCGGCAAGATTAACGAACGAGGGGCCGCGGAAGCGGCAGCGCACGGGCTTCGGGCCGCCGTCGGAAATGAGGCCGAACCCGAGCTCTCCCTTGGTCGCCTCGATCGAATACCAGACATCTCCCGCCGGAACCTGCACACCCTCCATGACCAGCTTGAAGTGCGAAATCATAGCGTCGATCGACGACATGGCCTCGCTCTTGTCGGGCAGTATCACCGCGGGGTTCTGCACGTTGATCGGACCATCCGGTACACGCTCCAGCGCCTGCTGCAGGATCCGAATGCTCTGGCGCATCTCCTCCATGCGCACCAGGTACCGGTCATACGCATCCCCGACCACGCCCACCGGTACATCGAAGTCGTACTCGTCGTACCCCAGGTAGGGCCGTGCCTTGCGGACGTCGTAAGCGATCCCGCTCGCCCTGAGGTTGGGGCCCGTGAGTCCTAATTCGAGCGCCTTCTCGGCGTCGACGACGCCGACATCCACGAGTCGCGCCTGGAAGATCGAGTTCCGGGTGAGGAGACGCTCCGCTTCATCGAGTGTGGCCGGCAATCCGTTGACGAGCTCGCGGCACGCCTCCAGCCAGCCGACCGGAAGATCCGCGACCATTCCGCCAATCCGGGTGACCGACGTGGTGATCCGGCCGCCGCAGTAGGCCTCGTGCAGATTGTAGATCCGCTCCCGCTCCTGGAACGTGTACAGGAACACCGTGGTCGCACCGACGTCCATCGCGCCGGTTCCGAGCCACAGCAGGTGACCGAGCAGACGGTTGAGCTCGCTCATGATGAGCCGAACAACCTGGCATCTCGGCGTGATCTCCACATCGAGCAGGCTCTCGACCGCACCAGCGTAGCCGATGTTGTACAGCATGGGCGCCAGATAGTCCATTCGATCCGTGTACGGGACCACCTGATTCCACTCACGATACTCGCAGGTCTTCTCGAAACCCGTATGCAGATAGCCGATGTGAGGTATACAGCGGATGATGGTCTCTCCGTCCAGCTGCAGCACCAGCCTGAGCACCCCGTGCGTCGCCGGGTGCTGCGGCCCCATGTTGATGAGCATCTTCTCGCCGGCGAGATAGTCCTTGGACTCCGCGTCTTCAGCGGACGCCAGTTCGGCGGCGGGCTCTACCTCCAGCACCCCGGCGAGAGCAAGCTCCTCCCGGGCATACACGTCTTCCGTCGAGCGATTCAGGGCTCGCCTGACCTGCTCGGAGCGAGTGAAGCGCCCACGGAGCGGGAAGTCCTTCCGGAGAGGAAAGCCCTCGTCGTAGTTCTCCGGCATGAGAATCCGCCGGAGGTCCGGGTGACCTTCGAAGCGGACCCCATACATGTCGTAGACTTCGCGTTCGAGCCAGTCAGCCGCCGGATAGAGGTCCACCACGCTCTGAACGGAAAGATTCGCGCGCGGCAGAAGCGCCAGTAGCCTCAGCATGCGCCCGTGTTCCATGGACCACAGCTGATACCATACCTGGATCACCAGGTCGCCCCCCGGATCGGCCCCCATCACGTCGAGCAGCAGATCGTAGCTGTGGGCCGCGTCCGTCTTCAGGAAGCTGAGCGCATCGTGGACCCGGGCAGGATCGATCGTAACCACCGGCGTACCGACAGCGTCCAGCCGGACCCCGCGAACCGCCTCGCCGAAGCGACTCCTGAGCGCCTGGACCGATACGCTCGCCTCCGCGTCGGCCAGCGGCTCCGAACCAACCACCAGATCGGGCAACTGTTGTGCAAGGGTTGAAGGCATGACTCAGTCCTGGTGCTCCAGGAGACGCTCGCGGCGATCTCTGGGTCGGGAGATGGCCGAGGAACCCTCGACACCACTGATTTGATTCTGTCGGGTCGAATTCCCGAACGGTTGAGCCACAAGCTCAATGGCCTCGGGCGGCAGGTTCGGCTTGCCGGCGGAGTCCGGACTCTCTTCCCGGTGTACCGGGTTCGCGAGAGACTCGCCCTTGATCTTCTCCTGGACCATCATAAGGGCGTACAGGAGGCTCTCCGGCCGCGGCGGACAGCCCGGGACGTAGACATCGACCGGGACGATCTGGTCGATCCCCTGCACGATCGTGTAGTTGTCGAACATCCCGCCCGAGCTCGCGCATGCGCCCATCGAAATACACCACTTGGGCTGTGGCATCTGATCCCAGATTCTCCTGAGAATCGGAGCCATCTTGTACGTCACACGCCCGGCCACGATCATCAAGTCGGCCTGGCGCGGACTGAACGAGAACCGCTCGGCGCCGAACCGGGCGATGTCGTACTTGGAACCGGCCGTGGCCATCATCTCGATCGCGCAGCAAGCCGTACCCAGCGGCATCGGCCAGAGCGAATTGCGCCGCGACCAATTGACGACCGCGTCGACCTTGGTGATGAGCCACGATGCCGGGGGGCCGGTGTCCACGTCCCCACCCACCGGGTTCAACGTCGGGAGCTTCTTTCGATCATCGGCCATGCGTCAGTCCCACTCCAGCGCGCCCTTCTTCCAGGCGTAGGCCAACCCTACGGCAAGGACGAAGATGAAGATGAACATCTCGATCAGCCCGAACAGTCCCAGGTCACGGAAAATGACTGCCCAGGGCAGGAAGAAGATCGTCTCGATGTCAAACACGATGAAGAGCATCGCGACGATGTAGAACTTGACGGAGTAGCGCTCCCGTGTTTCACCCAAAGGATTGATGCCCGACTCGTAAGGCATCGCCTTGACCGCGCTGGGCCGGTAGGCACTCGCCAGGTGAGACAACAGAAGAAACATGCCCGAAGTGAGCAATCCGACAACAAACAGTACCACGACGCCGACGTATGCCTGCTTCATCGCCTGTCCAGGCCGTTTGTGAATTTGTTCACGAATTGCGCCGAAGATA
>JBDHBK010000099.1:0-11398 GCA_039592635.1 Gemmatimonadota bacterium | reverse complement strand
TGGTCCTCCATCAGGCCTACACGCTGGGAAGCGATCAGCTACCGGCGCCGCAGGGCCAGGCCCTGGCCAGCGTGGTGGAGGGGATCCTCGGTGGTGACGTGCCGCGCGATAAATACCTCACCGGGGCGGGTCTCGGGGCCCTCCTGAGCGCGAGCGGCATCGGGGGACTGGGGGTCCTCGTCGGCCTGGGGTTCTATCTGCCGTTCAACATCGTCCTCACCTATACGATCGGAACCCTGCTCCGCGTGGTTTCCGACTGGAAGCTCGGGAAGCTCTGGAGCGAGGACGTCGGGATTCCGATCGCTGCCGGACTGATCGTCGGCGAGGCGTTGATCGGAGTGGTCTACTCGCTGTTCATCGTGTTCGGGTGAGGAGGGCGACATGAGTCTCAAGTACTTCGGCTACCTGCTCATCACCGTCGGCTTCCTCGGCGGCTCGTTCGAGGTCGTCAAGCAGGTCGAAGGCGTGAACACCTCGTCCTTCCTCGTGTGGCTCGCCATCGGGATCGTCGGAGTCATCGTGGCCCAGCGGGCCCGCAAGGCGGCGGCCACCGACGTCGAGGTCATCACCACCAATGTCCTGGCCATCGAAACGAGCCTGAAGAGCCTCACTGCGGAAGCACAGAGGCTCAACGAGGAAAAGGCGGCGATCAACGTATACGACCTCCGCCATCGAATCGACGAACGGTTCATGGCCGACCTGGTCAAGTTCGTAGACGCGCGCGAGAGCATTGCTCACAGCTACGGTCTCAAGGCCTATGCGGAGGTGATGAACCGATTCGCGACCGCGGAGCGATCGCTGAATCGTGTCTGGTCGGCCTCGACGGATGGATACATAGATGAGACGTCGGCGTACCTGGAAAAGGCGGCGACGTACTTCGAAGAAGCGCTGACGACGTTCCAGACGATCAAGGCGACGGGTGGGCTGATGATGCAGGAGCCCCGGAGCCAGGTCTGACGGAATGGCAAACCCGGGCGGGTGGGAGGACTGCCCGCCCGGGGCCTGATCTACGTGCCCAGCTTGTCCGGGTTCAGCGCCTCGAGGTCAGGCAGCACGAACGTGCCATCCTTCCGGATCAGCACGTCGTCGAACCACACTTCGCCACCGCCGTACTCCGGCCGTTGAATGAGAACCAGGTCCCAGTGAATCTGGCTCCGGTTGCCGTTGAAGGCCGTCTCGTATGCATTTCCCGGAGTGAGGTGCATGCTGCCGGCGATCTTCTCGTCGAACAGGATATCCTTCATCGGCTCCAGGATGTGCGGGTGGAAGCCGAGCGAGAATTCGCCGATGTAGCGTGACCCGTCGTCCGCATCCAGGACTTCGTTCAGGTGTTCCGTGTTCGTGCTTCGCGCCTCGACGATCTTGCCTTCCTCGAATCGGAAGAACACGTCCTCGTGCGTCACGCCCTGGTAGATCGTGGGAGTGTTGTATTGAATCGTACCCTCGATGCTGTCCTTCACCGGAGCCGTGAATACCTCGCCGTCGGGAATGTTGCGCTTGCCGTCGCACGGCATGGCGGGGATGCCCGCGATGCTGAAGCGGAGGTCCGTGCCGGGTCCCTTGATGTGCACCCGATCGGTGGCCTCCATCAAATCGCGCAGAGGCCGGAGGGCTTCTGACATCCGCTCGTAGTCCATGGTGCACACGCGGAAGTAGAAGTCCTCGAAGTCCTCGGTCGAGCGCTCGGCCAGTTGGGCGGCCAGCGCAGGACGACCCACCGGGTGTCCGGCACCCGGATGTCCATGTGGACCCGCTTCCAGATGTAGCGCTCGTACATCTTCTGCTGGCTCTGCGGGACGTCGGACAGCTCCGAGACGTTGGGGGCGCCGCGCACGCCTATGTAGGCGTCGACCCCCTTCATGTACGTCTCCTCGGACGCGGCCATGAGGTCGAGTTGCTCCTCCGTGGCTCCGAGCAGGAGGCGTCGCAGCACCTCGTTGTTCTTGAGAAGCACGTTCGGGATGACGCCGGCCTCGTGTGCCACGCGCACGAGCTCCCGGGTGAACGCCGGTGGTGTGTCGATCGCCTCGATAAGCACCTTCTCGCCTGCCTGGAGCTCGCAGGAGTAGTGGATCAGTGTTTGGGCCAGCCTGGTGAATCGGGGGTCGGTCATCGTCTGTCACTCGGTTGGATAGGATTTCCTCGGCCGTCGACGGGGGACGACGACGCTCGAGAGTCGGGAAAGTCTGTGGTCGCGCCGGCATTCGTGCAATGGCCCTTTGGTCCCTCGCGACGAACGTGTAGCATGAGAGACATGAGAATCCGATTCTTCACGTCCGTGCCGTGGGTGGCCGCCTGGGCTTGTATGGTCCTTGGATGCGATCCGGCAGAGGTCGCACCCTCTGGATCCGCCGATACGGACAGGGCGGTCAGACTACGGACTCTGCCGTCGCCCGCGGGACCGGGAAGCGGCGAGCCGAACCTCTCGCTCGCGGGGGATACGATTCTGATGAGCTGGCTTGAGCCGGCGACCGAGGGTCACGCACTCCGCTTTTCCCGGCTCATCGGTGACCGGTGGGAAGAGCCCCGGACCGTCGTCAGCCGCACGGACCTGTTCGTGAACTGGGCCGATTTTCCGTCAGTCATACAGCTTCCAGGCGGTGAGCTGGCGGCTCACTGGCTCCAGTACTCGGGGCCGGGTACCTACTCCTACGACATCTGGGTGTCGACGTCCGAGGACGGCGGATCGACGTGGAGCCAGCCCAGCAGCCCTCACACGGATGGCACGACCACCGAGCACGGCTTCGTGAGTCTGTTCGCGTCGCACGGGGCCGACGGGCTTTCCGCGGCCTGGCTGGACGGAAGGGCCTACGCGGACACCACAGCGAAGCAGCCTTTCATGTCACTGCGCGCGGCGTCGCTGGGTCCAAGCGGAGAATGGAAGGATCAGCACGTTCTGGATGACCGTACGTGCGATTGCTGTCAGACCTCGGTGGCCAGGATCGGGAACGGTGTGATCGTTGCGTACCGCGGGCGTACGAAGCAGGAGATACGTGACATTAGGGTCGTCCGATTCGCGCAGGGACGATGGTCACAGCCCATGACCGTGCATAACGACGCCTGGGAGATCCCCGCCTGTCCCGTGAACGGGCCGTCCATCGCCGCCCGAGGCGATACGGTGGCTGTCGCCTGGTTCACTGCGGCTGACGACATTCCGCGGGTGCGGCTTGCGTTCTCGTATGATGGAGGCAGCACGTTCGCAAAGCCGACGAACGTGGCCACGCGAGGGGTTCTCGGACGCGTTTCTGTCTCCATGCTCGACGGCGGAGCGATGGTCACCTACCTGGCACAGTTCGAGGCGGGTGCGGGTGTCCTGACGAGATATATGATGCTTCCCGACGGACGTGGGCTGGCCCCGTTGCTCCTCGGCGAATCGGCAGCCGAAAGGTCGTCCGGGTTTCCCGTCGCGGTGAGGAGAGGGAGCGACCTGGTGGTTGCGTGGACCGTACCGGGAGAACCCCGGACCATCCGCATTGTCGCGGCGCACCTGTTCCGCTGAATATTGCGACGTAGTTGCCGTCAGGGAGTCAGCGGGAAGAAGTAGTCCGCGATCACCTCGCTCACGTCCAGACCGCTCGGGTTGTCGGCGGCCGTGGGCCACCAGTGTCCCATGCCATCGATCACGTCCAGGCGGACGGGCCCTCTTCCCGCACAACCGTCCCAACGCCGGGCGTGCACGGTCGGAAGTCCCGCGGCGCCCGATGGATAATCCCATTCGGTCGCGGTCGCATCGCAGCGGTTGTGCGAGCGCCACATCTCGGCCAGCTCGGCGATCGACATGGAATTGGCGCCCCCCTCGATGGGCGCCACGAAGTCCTGGAGGGCGTGGATGATCAGCACCTTGGGTCTGGGAGTCGAACAGAAGCCGTCGAAGTCATCCCGGGCGCCGGCCGCCACCGGGGCGATGCCCCGCACCGGTGAGTTCGGCGCACATCCGAGGTAGTTGATGAAGAAGCCTCCCATCGAGAATCCGGTAGCGTACACGCTGTCTGGATGGACGGCGTAGGTCTCGCTCGTCCAGCGGATGATCTCGCGGGCGAAGTTGATCTCTTCGAACCCGTCCCGGCCGTCGTTCTGGCACCCCGGGCACGGAATCGGGAAGAACCCGTCCGATGCCTCTGGATAGATGACGGCGAACCCGTGGTCATTGGCGATCCAGTCGAGCCCGGTCGCCTGGCGCATGAGTTCGGCGCCCATCCCCGAGCCGTGATAGGCGAGGAGCAGCGGAACCCGGCGCTCGTGGTCATAGCTCAGCGGCAGGTGCCCGATGAACGTTCGTTCACGGCCGGCGAAGGTCAGCGTGCCGATGAACTCCCGGCGACCATCCCACTCCGGAAGCACCGGTAGTTCTCCGCCACCTGGGTCGGACGGACCGTCGTCGGAGCAGCCCGCTAGCAACAGGGTGCAGAGCCCTAGAGCAACAGTGGGAAAGTGGGCGGTTCGTACCATGGTTCCTGATACAGTCCTGTCACGTGTTGGTTTCCCAACATGCCAGCGACCGCCGGAGCGTAGCGATGGCAGGGCTTGCGGCACATCTTCGACGGTGCTCGCTCAGAAGGGAATCACTCTGTCACGTTGAGAGACCGATGAACACGCATCTCAGTCCAGCCTTCGTCATCGCGCTGGTTGTCCTGGCGTCTGTCCTGCTGCCAGGGGCCGGCGTCACCCAGGAACAGGAAGACGTGCTGCACAAGAAGGTGCTTCTCATAGGCCTCGATGGAGTGCGCGTAGACATCCTGGCCCGGGTAGAAACCCCGGTGATCGACTCCCTGGCCGCCTCCGGCTTCTTTTCGGATGGTCGAGCATGACCATCGGCGCCCGCACGGACAAGCACCTCGTGGACGGCAACAACTTCGAGGGCAACGACTACGCGACCTACCCGGACTTTCTCACCCGGATCGAGCGCGAGCGACCGGAGTTGAACACCTTCGCGGTGACGGACTGGCCTCCCCTGGGGACGACCGATTCGGGCGGCCCCCTGTTCAGTGACGACATCGACGTGAAGATCACCTTCGATGGGGAGGCGGACGGGTACCGGTATGCCGACTCCCTGAGCGTCGAGGCGGCCGTCGAGCACCTGCGCGACGGGGACGTCGATGCGGCCTTCGTGTACCTGGGCGACATCGACGTCGTAGCCCACGCGACGAACTCGCGCTCACCGGAGTACAGGGCGGCCATCGAGTGGGCGGACACCCGGGTGGGTTTGCTGCTCCAGGCCGTGCGGGATCGACCGACGTACGACGAAGAAGACTGGCTCATCCTGATGAGCACCGATCACGGCCGTGACGATGCGGGTGGGCACGGCGGGACTTCCCCGTCCGAGACCACGATCTTCTTCCTGGCCAGCGGCCCGTCGGTAGAGCCGGGACGAACCGATTGCCCGCCCGAAATCGTAGATGTGGCCGTGACGGCACTGAGCCACATGGGCATCGGACCCGATCCCGCCTGGAACCTGGACGGGCAGGCCCGCGGTCTGAAGAAGTAGTCTTGTCGCGTTCGGCCGCCCGATGCTGCGGTTCCTGCGCTCCGGAGATTGATGTCCGACCGACGCGCAGGGTTGCGGCTTCGGCCCGGCATGACTATTCCCGTCCCAACGCTACGCCCCACCTGACATACGAGGAGCCATGCAGCACGACGCCATCGCTGTCATCGACTTCGGCGGTCAATACGCCCATCTCATCGCGACCAAAGTGCGACGCCACGGCGTCCTCGCCGAGATCCGCCAGCCGGAGGATCCGTTGGAGGCGTTCGCTCCCTACAAGGGGATCATCATCTCGGGAAGTCCGGCCCTCGCGTCGCACGGCGAAGATTCGGAATACAACAAGGGAATCTACGACCTGGACCTGCCGATTCTCGGATTCTGTTTCGGGCACCAGGAAATCGCGCAGCACTATGGCGGCAAGGTGGTTCACGGAGGACGGCAGTGGGGACGGACCGACCTGCACCTGACGGGCGAGCACCCGCTGTTCACGGGCCTCGACCCGGTCCAGCCGGTGTGGATGAGTCACTACGACTCGGTGACCGAGGTGGGGCCGGAGTTCGTCGAGCTTGGCTGGAGCGTCACCACGGCGGACGGTCCCGGCCACCGCTACGCGGCGATCGGATCCGACACGCTTCGCCGGTATGGCTTCCAGTTTCACCCGGAGGTCGATGATACGGTTCACGGCAACGAGATGATCGCCAACTTCGTCCTCGACATCTGCGGCTGCGAGCCATCGTGGACCATCGAAGCCTTCATGGCCGAAGAGATGGAGAAGATCCGGGAGCAGGTTGGAGACCGCTCGGTGTTTCTCCTGGCTTCAGGTGGAGTCGACTCCACCGTCGCCGCGACGCTGCTTACCCAGGCCCTCGGGCCCGAACGCGTGGATCTGCTGCACGTCGACAACGGTTTGATGAGGAAGGATGAGAGCGCGCAGGTCCTGGAGTTCTTCGCCGGGCTCGGCCTGGATTCGCACGTGCACTTCGTGGATGCAAGCGACCGCTTCCTCGAAGCGCTCGAGGGCCTCATCGACCCGGAGCAGAAGCGCTGGGCGATCGGAAACACCTTCATCGACGTGTTCCGCGACCAGGCGAGTCACCTGGGAATCGAGGGGCATCTGCTCGGCCAGGGCACGATCTACCCGGACACGATCGAGACAGGGGGCACGCAGCGCGCGGACACGATCAAGACGCACCACAACCGTGTGCCCATCATCGAAGAGATGATCGAGCAGGGAGGGGTGATCGAGCCCTTGAAGGAGCTGTACAAGGTCGAGGTTCGCGAGCTGGGCGAGAAACTGGGAATTCCGCACGACCTGGTGTGGAGGCACCCGTTCCCGGGTCCGGGACTCGGCGTTCGCTGCCTGTGTGGCGACGGCGAGGGCGATCGGACCGGGTTCGACACCATCGGACCGGTCGTAGAGCAGGTGGGCCGCGACTTCGGGGTCGAGGCCTTGCCGCTTCCGATTCGCTCCGTCGGTGTCAAGGCGGATCTCAGGGCCTACGAGCACCCGGTCCTGGTGACAGGGTCGGTCGGGTGGGATCGCCTGATCGAAGCGGCATCTGTGCTCACCGCAGACGTAGGGGGTATCAACCGGTGCATCTGGAACCTTGGTCAGGATGCCCCTCGCGTGGCCCGGCCGCTCCGCGCGACCATGACGCGTGACCGCCTCGACCTGCTGCGTGAGGCCGACCACCTCGTGATGGAGGGCCTGCGGTCGCACGGCCTGTACGATGAGATCTGGCAGTGCCCCACGGTGCTCATCCCGCTCGACCTGGCCGGGGATGGAGGCGAGCTGGTCGTTGTGCGTCCCGTCTACTCCAAGCGGGCCATGACCGCCGCGCCGGTCGAGCTCCCCACTGCGCTGGTGGACGAACTGCGCGAAGGCATCCTGGGTCTCGATGGTGTCTCCGGCCTCGCGCTCGACATCACGTCCAAGCCGCCGGGCACGATCGAATGGGAGTAGGGCAGGTCCGCAAGCCGAGAGTTGCATGAGACAGAAGTCTCTTCCCCAGCGTATCGCCACCTGGGTGTTGATCGCCCTGATCGCCATGACTCTCATGCGCACATGGGACAGGCTCCGGTCTCCGCCGGAAACCGTCGTTCAGGAGATCGTCCAGAGGCCCGACCTCGTGAAGTGGGAGCTGCCCGGCTGCTACGCTCTTCGGGTGGATCCCTGGGAGTGGACCTCCGCTCCTGACACGACGACGCCCGAGGTCCCAGCGTTTCTCACCCTTCCGACGCGGATTCGGTTGACGGCTGATTCCACCGACCAGTGGCGAAGGTCCAGGGTGACCTACCGGGCGGTGCCTCTCACGGGCGATCACGATCCGCGCGTCGGCGAGTACATGCGCTGGGTCGCGCGGGCCGACACCCTGTGGCTGATCTGGTCCGATGGAAGAGCAGGAGGTGGCGTGGCGCTGCGATCGGTGGGCGACAGCCTGCTGGGACGAGCACGCGTCTTCGACCGTGTGCTGGAACTCGACGGCAGTTCCACCGCGGCTGCCTGGAAGCTCGACTGCCTGACGCTCGAGCGGCAGTCCAGGGAGCGGCGCCCGCGGCGTTAGACCTGGGGCAGCGGTTTTCCGGGGCTAGCCGGGATTCTCATGGTCCGCAGCCACTCTTCCGACTGGTCACACACCGTACAAACCCGGTTGAACGCCGTGAATCCGTGCAGAGCGATGTGCGGTGCCAGGTAATCAGCTTCCGCGGGTTCGTCCTTCATCAGGTCCGTGGACAGGTATTTCTTGTTACTGTCCGGGAACAGGGTGACTACCGTGGAATCCTCTCCGAGCCGGTCCTGCAGCATGACCGCACCGACGAAGTTGGCGCCTGAACTGATCCCCACGCCCAGTCCCACCTCGATGGCCAGTTTCTGTGCCATCAGGATGGCGTCTCCGTCATTCACGTCCACGATGTCATCCAGCTCCGAAAGGTCGACGATCGCGGGAATGAACTCGTCCGACACTCCCTGAATGCGATGGTGTCCGATCCGGCACCCCGTCCTCAGCGTAGGTGAGTTCGAGGGCTCGAGCGGGTGGATCGTGATGTCGGGGAAATGGGCACGCAGGTAACGTCCCACGCCCATCACCGTTCCTCCGGTTCCCACGCCCGCTACGAAGGCGTCTGGACTCAGTCCGTGAGAGTCCAGCTGGTAGTGGATCTCCGGGCCAGTCATGGATTCGTGCGCCTCGCAGTTGTCCTCGTTGGCGAACTGGCGCGGGAGAAACGTACCCGACGTTTCGCTGGCCAGTTCCTCCGCTTTCTCGATACTGCCCAGGAATCCGCCTTCCTCACGGGTCACCGGATGGATGGATGCCCCGAATGAGCGGATGAGGTTCACCCGCTCCGTGCTCATCCAGTCGGGCATGAAGATGGCCACAGGGTGTCCGAGCGCTCGTCCCACGGCGGCGAACGAGATGCCCGTGTTTCCGCTCGTGGCCTCGACGATGAGGTCTCGGGGTTCGACCGTTCCCCGCTCATATGCGCAGCGCATCAGGTGAAGGGCCATCCGGTCCTTCACGCTCCCGGTCATGTTGAGGTTCTCGCTCTTGGCGAACAGGCGCCGCTGCTTGCCCCTGAACGAGTAGTCGATCGCCAGAAGTGGCGTATTGCCTATCAGTCGGCGCAGGCCGTGAAAACGAGCCCGGAGGTCCGGCGGAAGAGCTGTCACTCCTCCGGCTCCGGCTGTGGTCGATAAAGAACGATGGTCCGGCCGATGACCTGGACCAGGTGCGCGCCTTCGATACTGGACGCCAGCAACTCACCAGTGGAGCGAGCATTCATCGGCGCCGTATCGAGGGTTTTGACCTTGAGGACCTCACGCGTGTTGAAGGCCTCGCGTACGGCTTCGACCGCTCGCTCCGTCACCCCTTCCTTACCGACCTGAAAGATCGGTTTCAGGGGATGCGCGAGAGATCTGAGTTCGGCACGGTGGCCCGGCGTCAAGAAGTCGATGTTGATCTTCCGGTTCGAGTTTGAGAAACGGTCAGTGAAAGATAGACGAGAAGCGGCTGACACTCCAGCCACCAGGCGCTCGTACGGATTCGTGAGTCTCCCTCGTGCAAGGAGCTAAATCGTGAACACCCCTGATCGGACAGCCGACGGAATCACGACTCGCGAGTCCCTCACTGCGCTTGCCTACTTCGCTCTCTACCTGGCCTTCTGCTTCTGGAGCCCCGGGTCGGAGATGCGTCACTACCTGACCCTCGTAGCCGGACCCCTGTTCCTGGTGGTTCTCCTGCGGTCGAGTGATCCGCTCAACCGTCGCCCGTCCCCGGTCCTCGCCTCGTTCGGGCTGCGGCGAGGCAACCTGCGTACCGGTCTACTGTGGGCCCTCGTGCTCGGCCTTCTGATCGGGCTGTTTCAACTGACGCAGCGCAGTGCCGGTCCCGAGTTGTGGGAACTGATCCGAACGGGCAAGGCCCTGTACATGTTTCCCCTCGCCGCCGCTTTCGGGCTGATGACCGCCGGATTCACGGAGGAGTTCTTTTTCCGTGGTTTTCTGCAGACACGCGTCGAGCGACTCACTGGATCGGCATGGACTGCTGTACTCATCGTGACGGTAGCCTTCGGCCTGTACCACGTGCCGTTTGCCTACCTGAACCCCAACTGGCCGACGGCCGGCGATTTCCCGGCAGCCCTGCAGCTCGGTATGGTGGAGGGCGGGCTCGGCGGCATCGTCCTCGGCGCGGCTTACGTGTTTTGGAAGAGGAACCTCCTGGCTTGCATCGTGCTCCACGGGATGATCGATGCGGTTCCGATCATGACGATGATCAAGTTCGGGGGCTCGGGAGGAGGCTGACCCCATGATCGTGTCGAGAACTGGATCACTGCTGCTGGCGCTGGCCGTCACACTCGGATTGCCGGCGAGCGGCAGGAGCCAGGAGGCCACACCCGACGACGAGCCTTACTTCCCGGCCGAAGCAAGGATCCTGGTGGACGGGGTTTTTCAGCGCTGCGAAGGCATCGCCTTCAGTGGCGAAGGCGACCTGTATGTCGCCGGGAATGCCGCCCTGTGGAGGGTCTCAACGACCGGCGATGTAACGAAGCTCGCCGACATGTACTCTAATCTCGGTCTGGCTCCGATTGGGCAGCGCGACATTCTGATGGCGGACTTCGGTCCCACCAATCGGTTCAACCTGGGCCCGAATTCCGACGGAATCGTGTGGCGCGTGACCCCCGAAGGGGACACGACGCGGGTGGTGAATGGCGGGATCGGAGATCCCAACTTCGTCATGGTTCTGGCGGATGGCTCGTTCCTGGTCACGGACGACGCGACGGACGAGATCCTGTGGGTCGGCGAGGACGGACAGCCGCGACTGTTCACCGACGCGGTCGGACACCCCAACGGAATCGCCCTGTCGAGCGATGGAAGCACCCTGTACGTGGCCCAGATCTTCGAGAGTCTCCGTCCCACGGTGACCAGTGGCAAGGTATGGGCGGTGCCGTTGGAGGATGGGGACGTCGCTGCCCTACCGGAGCTGCTCGTGGACCTTGGCGACGCGGCTGCCAACGACGGCCTGGCCCTCGATGAGCACGGTCGGTTGTACGTGGCCGCGAACGGCTTCGGTCAGATTTGGAGGGTGGACCCGGTTTCGGCCGAGACGGTCCTGATCGCGGAGGACATGCCGGGCGCGGCCAGCATCGCGTTCGGCCAGGGAGCGTTCGACCCCGAGGCGATCTACGTCACCTCGACTCGCACGGGGAAGGTGTGGGAAGTGGCTGTCGGGGCGAAGGGCGCCCCGCTCCATCACTGACGGTCAGCCGCTACCGGTGCGCGCCTCCCAGGAGTCCGCCACCCAACTGGAGATGCCTTCGATGCCGGCGAGGAGTCGATCGCCGATCCACTCGAATGCCCCACCCACGACGGTCTCGTCCAGGATTCCGATCCACACGGCGAGAATCGCCAGTCCAATG
>JBDHBK010000098.1:0-6658 GCA_039592635.1 Gemmatimonadota bacterium | reverse complement strand
GTCCCGGGCTCGACCGCGTTGTCAGGGCCGTCGCTGTCCGGCGGCAGGTAGGCGGCGCCCGGAGTGTGGTTTCCAACTCGAGTCTCTCCAGCCTCTCAATAACCCCTTGGCGCCAGCTCGAGCCGAGCCGGGGTTCAACCGCGAACCGCGGGCGATTATTGTAGGGCGTCCCGGCTGGTCGTTCCGTCCAGGTGAGTCCGTTACCCATCGGAGGTTCCCAGTATGCCCGGATCCGGCAACAGACGGCACGGCAAGCAGGCGGCCTGAGGTGAACCAACCTCTCGGGGGCAGGAATGACGGCTGCGGGCGCGAGCCCAGTCGCCTGGCACGTCTGCGACGTGGCCGGTCTTCGTGGCGGCGCCGATTCGCACACAACGCCGAGTCGGAAGGGCCGCCCAGGAGGGTGTGGAGCCGGCTGTCCGCTCCAACTCGGCGCCACGACCGTAAGGGCGAGCCACGATCGGACAGAAAGCGCTCGGGTGGAGTCGAGCGGATCGACGGTCTTCGGAGGCACCGTACAAAGCGCCGCCCGATCAAACCAGACTGAGAAGGCTTTGCAGGGTTGACCGCAGTCAGCCCATCAGCGCTGCGGCGCTTCGAGGTCCAACGGATAGCCGTCGCGGATCATCGCCTCGGCTTTGGCTGCGCCCACGGGTCCTGAGAAATGGTACCCCTGCGCCTGCGTGCACCCGGCCTGCTTGAGGGCCAGGAACTGCTCCCGGGTTTCTATTCCTTCCGCGATGACCTCGACCTCGAGGATCTTCGCCAGCTCCACAATCGTGCGTGCGACCCCCCACTTCCGGAGCTTCTCACGTCGATGACTGACAAAGGACCGGTCGATCTTCAGCGCCCCTACCGGCAGGTCGTGCAGCAGGCTGAGCGATGAGTATCCCGTGCCGAAGTCGTCGATCGCCACGCCGATGCCCATACCCTGGAGCCGATCCATCACGGTGGCTGCCTTGTCGGCATCACGCATCAGTTCCGCTTCGGCGATGTCGAGCCGCAACTGGCGACCCTGGATTCCGTGTCGCTCGAGGATCTCCCTCGCCCGTTCGAGGAACCCTTCGTGGAAGATCTGGCGACCGAGTACGTTGATTCCGACGGGTGGCATCTGCACCCCTGAAAGGTGTCCGCGCCACCGGTTGATCTGCTCGCACGCCTGCTCCAGTACCCAGAAGCCCAGGTCGTGGATCAGCGGAGAGTCCGCGGCAACCGGGATGAACTGATCCGGCGGCACAAGCCCGAGCTCGGGGTGGCGCCAGCGGAGAAACGTCTCCAGGCCCGTGATCCGACCATCCTGCAAAGAGACGATGGGCTGGTACTCGAGGTGAAACTCCCGCCGCTCGAGAGCGGCCGCGAGGTCGCTGCGTATCCGCTCGCGCTGCCGGTGATTGTCTTCCACCGCGCGGTCGAACACCTGGATGCGCTCGCGCGAGTTCGCGGCCCGGACGGCGGCGGCGGCCGCGTCTGCCAGCAGGGCCTCCGGCTCGTCGTAGGCCGGCCCCCCCAGCGCAAGTCCGATTCTCACATCCAGCCGTACATCGCTGCGCGCGGTGGGGAAGGGCCTGCGCAGCTCCTTCTGCACGCGGTCCGCGACCCCGAGGGCCTCTTCAACGGTCCTTATCCCCTCGGTGATGACCACGAAGCGGCTGGGACCGTCGATCGCCGTCGTGTCTGCAGGGCGAGTGTGGCCCGCCAGCCTTCTTGCAGCCGCCACCATCACCTCCTCGACGGCCGAGTCTCCGCCTCGACTCTCCACCCGGTCGAGACCCTCGACCTGTGCCACCACGACAGCGAACTGATCCCGCGGCGAACGCTGACGCCGGCGGATCGCCTGACGTATACGGTCAAACAGAATAGGCCGGGTCGGCAGGCCGGTACGCTCGTCGTACAGGGTCGATCCTTCGCTCTGGTCCAGTCCCGCCTTGAGTTCGGCCAGTTCTGCCATGTTTCGGCGCGCGTGGGCAGCGGCTTTGCTAACCGCGCCCTGCATTCGCTCTCTCGTCGCCAGCAGAGACAGCGTGGCCGCCAGGACTTCGAGCCCATCACGGACTTCGGTCGGGCGGGTCAGTCCCCCCGTTCGAGGCGGTGCTGTCGTTGCCAGGAGTTCGAGCATCGCGATGGGCTTTCCCGCCGCCAGAACGGGAAGAAGGGCGTACCCGGACAGACCCACGTCACGCGCCGCTTCACGTGCCCGCGTCTCGGGAAGCGCGATCAGGGGTTCGAGCCGTACGGTCGGTTCCGCTCCATCCCCGCCCCAGCCGGCCACCGGCCCCCGCTGGAGTGCGGCCTGGAGCGCCCGGGTGTCACCGAGGCTCGGGTCAGCGGAATACCACTCTGATCCTGCCTCAGCGCCATTGTCCCAGCGGGCGAAGGCAGCGCTCCAGCCCATGGCTTCGCAGATTCCGCGCAAGGATGACTTCAGGGCTCCGGGCAGGGTCTTATTGGACGCGAGATCGAGCAAAAGTTGATTGAGTTCCCTTCGCTGCCAGGCCGAGAGTTCGGGATTGAGCCCAAGCGACAGGAGTCGCGACTCGGCGCCCTCGGCGGCGCGATCTGAACTCATGTTCGACAGCTTCTCGCTAGCCGGCATCGCACGTCCCGATTCTCTCTGGCGGAGCGTTTTGCCATACGCTGCCGCGGTGTACGCCGTGCCTCGAACCGGTCCGCGACCGGTAACTCAGTGGCTCGAGACGTCTAAGCCCAGTATTTGCAAGTCGTTGCGGCTGTGTTTATACCCAAATCGGTTCTGCGCGCCGCTTCGACGTCCACCCAGGGGCTGCAAGAGCGAAGCCAAGTGCAATTCGATAGGATCTGCGCAATCCTGCAACGGCGTTTGCGCGTCACCGGGTGCTCAGGACGCATGAAGACAGGGAATCCGCCGTGGCACGCATCTGGAACCGCAACGCCTCCGACTTCACGCCGCCGGCGACCATTGGATGAGTCGGCAGCACTATCGACGGAGAGTAACGATGCGACGATTGTGGTTGGTGACGCTCCTGGTCGGCAGCTTGGCCTGCTCGAGCTCGAATCCTGAGGTGGAGACCGCGCCGGACTCCCGGACTCAGAACATCCCTGGAACCGGGTCCGACGAGGGGGCTGAGCCAGAACGGAAGAACGAGAACGTCCCGGAGAACGCGAGCACGGCGGCGAAGTTCGGTATTCCGCCCGGCCACCTGCCTCCCGCTGGCCTGTGCAAGGTGTGGATGCCGGGAGAACCCCCGGGCAAGCAGAAGAAGAAATTCAAGGCTGGCGACTGCTCCCAGGTATCGCGTGACGTGCCCGCGGGCGGCTGGTTGGTGTACCGGCCGGGCGACGATAAGAAGGAAGTCGTAGTCCGTGAGTATGGCAGCGAGCGGCAGGTCATGTCAGTCCGGGTCTTTGACATCGTGACCGGAGCGTTCCTGCGCGAGCTGGACCCGGGAGACGACGGCTAGGAAAGTCGTGGCCGTAACGACAGCCGCATAAACGAACGGGCCGGCCCATACCCTGGACCGACCCGCTCAATCAGCGCGGATGGGCGGGGTTAGCCTTCCAACGCTGACCTCAACACTTCCAGGTGGATGTCGATTCGGTCCTCCAGGTCCTGGGGGACCGGCATCCCCCGCTCCTGGCAGCGCTCGGCGACCATCGAATCGACGTCCAGAATCCACATTCCAAGCTCGGGCGCCGCATGCCTCCGGAGCTCACCTGCCGTGAGAAACGAGTCCGGCCCAGCCGACGCCTCCGCCTCTCGCGTAGCTCGCCACGCCCTGAGGATAGCGCGGTACTGGCGAGCCCGCTCGACGAAACGCCCCGCCCCGTCCAGCGGATCGGCGAAATTGCGGCATGACATGGGGCGCTCCGTTTCGAGCTCGCATCCCTCGACGCGGTGAAAAACGCAGTTTCCGTCGTCCCCCACTTCGAGAACTCCCGAGCCGACCTGCACGTAGCGACGGATCACCTCGCCCGTCGGCACTCCAAGACCTCGCGCGATCCTCGCCACCTCGTATGGCGTGAGGGGGATCCGGTTGCCGGGGCAATGGGGGCCACACGTGACGCCTGCCTCTGATGCCCGGCTCTGCAGTTCGTCGAGGAAATCGTCCGTCATGACCGGGTTCTCCTAGTCCGTCGTCGGCGTTTCGGCGGGCCGGTTCTTCACGTACCGGTCCATCCACTCCTGCATCTCCCACAACATGTGGAGCAGAGATTCGCGCGATCGGTAGCCGTGGGACTCGTACGGCAGGACCACGTAACGCACGGTGGCGCCAAGTCCCTGAAGTGCGCCGTAGTACCGCTGGCTTTGAAGCGGAAAAGTACCCGAGTTGTTGTCCATCTCTCCGTGAATCAGGAGAATGGGCTCGTCCACCTTGTCCGCATGCATGAACGGGGACATCGCGTAATAGACGTCGGGAG
Source organism: Gemmatimonadota bacterium (assembly GCA_039592635.1). Classification (GTDB taxonomy): domain Bacteria; phylum Gemmatimonadota; class Gemmatimonadetes; order Palauibacterales; family Palauibacteraceae; genus Benthicola. The sequence goes on along the minus strand of JBDHBK010000098.1, from coordinate 2,263 downwards.
CCTCCCAGTAGGTCCGCTCCTCGGCCTGGAACCCGAATGGCGTGAGCGTGCGGTTGTAGGCTCCGCTTCTGGCGATACCGGCCGCGAACAGGTCCGAGTGGGCCAGGAGATTCGCGGTCATGAAGGCGCCGTAGCTGTGGCCGCCGATCGCCACGCGGTTCCGATCCGTGACACCCCTCTCGGCCACGACGTCCACGGCCGCCGCAGCACCCGCAACCAGTTGCTCGACGTACGAGTCGTTGGGCTCGACCTCGCCTTCTCCGACTATGGGCAGCGATGGGTCGTCGAACACCGCGTAGCCGAGCGTCACCCAGAGGTAGGGCGACCAGGCGCCCACGCGGGCGAACCGGTACGGAGAGTCACTCACCTGTCCCGCGGCATCAGCGCTCTTGTACTCAGTCGGGTACGCCCACATCAGGGTGGGAAGCGGTCCCTGGTCCGGCGCGTATCCCGGGGGCAGGTACAGCGTGCCGCTCAGCCCCACGCCGTCCCCGCGCTCGTAGACCACCAGTTCCTTCTGAATACCCTTGAGCTGCGGCGTGGGATGTGGGAATGCCGTGACCTGCTTCAGATCACCGCTCTCCAGGTCTCGCAGGTAGTAGTTCGGCTGGATGTCCACAGCCTCTCGTCGCGTGAGCACGTATCGACCGTCCTCGTCCAATACGTCCAGCGGGCGCTCGTAGTAAGGAGCCTCTGACTGGAAGAGCCGCGTTGTCTCGCCGGTCTCGAAGTCAAACCGGTCGATGAACGGTCTGTCTCCTTCGGGAGAGGCGCCGCTTCCGATCAGGAATGTCGCTCGCCCTCCGTCGATGGTTCGTATGACATACCGACCGAACTCGTTCGGCTCCATGATCGGATTGCCGGGGTCGGCGTACCGGTCCTGGTAGGAGCGCTCCTGCAGCAGGACCGGCCTGGCCCCAGCGTCGCCTGGCTGGATCTGCCAAACCCTGAGTTGACGCGTCTTCCACCACACCTCTGTCAACAGCGCCAGGTCATCAGAATTCCAGGAGGTACCCGAATAGCGGTACCCGAGCGTGGCCAGCTCGACGGGCTCTCCTTCGAAGGGCACGGCCTGCATGAACACCTTGTCGCGCACCTCGGCCTCGACTCCAGCATCCCCACCGTCCTGCGCTTCCGCCCAGGTCAGGGTGGCCGGGGTGTCAGCTCTCCACCTGAAGCTGCGCGGGCCTGTCTGCACGCTGCCGAAGGCGATGGGGATCGCGTCCTGGAGCGGAACGTCCACGATCTCCGTGACCTCTCCCGTTTCCAGATCGCGGAGTTCCACGAGTTGCGGGAATCGATACGCCGGCACGCGATAGGAATAGGGACGGTGGATCCAGTGCACGAGCAGGTAGCGGCCGTCAGGCGATGGACTGAAGTCCCAAAGCAAGCCGGGCTCGGCGAGCGGCTCCATCGAGCCGTCCAGGGAGACCCGCACCAGCTGCGTGGTGAAATAGTAGTCGAAGAGAGACTCGTCGTACGCGTTCTTCAGGAGGTCCTGGTATGTCCGGGCGGGGGCCTTGCGACCGATGCTCTCCTCGATCACGGGTCCGGTGGGAACCCCGGGCTGCTCCGGCTCAGCGCCCCGGTCCTCGGAAACGAGTGCCGCGATCAGCGTTTCGCTGTCCGACAGCCACGTGGGAGCGTTGCCCGCCGTCAGGCTGAGGTTGGCTCCCGTCAGGCGCCGGGCCGACGCGCTCGCCACGTCGAGCACCCACAACTCGATGCCGTCCGTCGTCGTGTTGGTGAACGACACCTTCCGGCCATCAGGGGACCAGGAGATGGTACCGATTCTGGGGTCCGCCGGGAGACCCGTGACCCTCGTGACGTCCTCATCTTGCAAGCGACGCACCGAGAGTCCGATCGCTCCCGTCGTTCGGCTTCGCCCGTCGATCGACGGTTTGATTCGCACGCCGGCCAGCTTGAGTTCGCGCTCGGCCAGTTCCGCAACGGGCGGATAGCTCGGATACTGGATAAAAAGCATCCACTCCCGATCCGGCCCCAGCGCCACGGAGGGAGTGGGAAGCACGTCCACGACGTCTACGATGGCCTGGTCGGGCACCTGGTAGACGGCATCCGTGGTGGACTGTGCCTGGACTGCACGGGAGAGAACGAGGGCAAAGAGAACGCTGAGACCAATCAGAACGAGACGGCCGGGACGGACACCGGCCGCGCGAACATGGAGCCGCATTGGACCTCTCCGGATCGGGCGGGACAAGCGCCAGAACTGTCGAACAGGGCCCACAAAGTATGCACGGATGGG
>JBDHBK010000097.1:0-7262 GCA_039592635.1 Gemmatimonadota bacterium | reverse complement strand
CATAGAACGAGGCGAAGGCTGCTGGGTGTGGGACGTGGACGGCCAGAAGTTCCTCGACATGTTGAGCGCCTATTCTGCCCTCAACCAGGGCCATCGGCACCCGGCGATCATCGGTGCCCTGAAGGAGCAGGCCGACCGGCTCACCCTGACATCCCGGGCATTCCATAACGACCGGATGGGCACGTTTCTCAAGGCACTCGCGGAGGCCGCGGGATTCACGCGGGCCCTCCCCATGAACACCGGTGCCGAGGCCGTCGAGACAGCGATCAAGGCGGCTCGCAAGTGGGGCTACAAGGTCAAGGGAGTGGCAGAGGACCGCGCCGAGATCATTGTGTGCGAGAACAACTTCCACGGTCGCACGACCACGATCGTCGGCTTTTCTTCCGAGGCCCAGTACCGGGACGGATTCGGTCCGTTCGCTCCCGGCTTCAAGCTCATCCCGCATGGCGACCTCGAGGCGCTCGACGCCGCGATCACCGAGAACACGGTGGGCTTCCTGGTCGAGCCCATCCAGGGTGAGGGAGGAATCGTGGTACCGCCGGATGGTTTCCTGGCGCGTGCTCACGAGGTCTGCCGCTCGAACCGCGTACTGCTGCTCAACGACGAAATCCAGACGGGTCTGGGCCGCACCGGAAAGATGTTCTGCGGCGACTGGGACGGCACCCGGGGAGACATACTGATCGTTGGCAAGGCGCTGGGTGGAGGTGTCTATCCCGTGTCCGCCATCCTGGCGAACGACGAGGTGATGGAAGTATTCCACCCGGGCGACCATGGGTCGACCTTCGGCGGGAATCCTCTTGGTGCAGCTGTGGGCCTGGCCTCGCTCGAGGTGATCCTGAATGAAGGACTGGCGGACCGGGCGGAGGCACTCGGCTCCTGGTTCATGGACCGCCTGCGTCAGATCGACTCTCCGCACGTGAAGGAAGTGCGTGGCCGAGGCCTGATGATCGGAGTCGAGATCCGGCCGGAGTCGGGTATGGCCCGACCGTTCTGCGAGGCGCTGAAGGAGCGGGGCGTGCTGTGCAACGACACGCACCACCACACGATTCGCATCGCCCCACCGCTGGTGATCGAGAAAGCCGTGCTGGAGGAGGCCCTTCCCATCTTCGAGGAAGTCCTGAGTCCGGGGGTCGTGGCCTGACCGCCCTCCCCTGAGATCCCGATGCACGAAGGGCGCCGGAGGCATCATGCCTCCGGCGCCCTGACCGTTGGTGAAGTGCCCGACGTCGTTCGTCAGGGCTGAACGACGCTTGCCGCAACGATCGTGACCGGCTCGACCGGCACGTTCTGCATGCCGCCGGCATTGCCCGTGGGCACCGCTGCAATCGCATCCACCACATCCATGCCCTCGAGCACGGTGCCGAACACGGTATACCCCCACCCATTCGGGCTCTGCGGATTCTCGCCGAAATTCAGGAACGTGTTGTCCGTGTGGTTGATGAAGAACTGCGACGAGGCACTGTGCGGATCCCCCGTGCGGGCCATGGCGATAGTCCCCCGGGTGTTGGACATGCCGTTGTCGGACTCGTTTCTGATCGGGGCCCTGCCACCGTCACGTGCTGTCAGATCAGCCTCGTGGCCACCGGCCTGGATCATGAAATCCGGTATCACCCTGTGGAACACCAGGCCGTCGTAGTGCCCCGCCTCCACATAGGCGATGAAGTTCTCCACGCTGAGCGGCGCCTGGTCGGGATAGAATCCGATGATGATGTTACCCATGCTCGTCTCGAGGAGTACCTGCGGTCCTTTGACTTGGGGCTGCTGCATGCTCTCGTCCTCTCCCACACCGGGTTCGTCGTTGGTCTCCTGCGACTGTGCACAGGCGGCTACTGCTACGGACAGCGCGACCGCCAGGGTCGTCGTCTTCAGGATACTGGTGGCAATGCTCAAGGGCTTTCCTCTTCTCGGTTGAGTATTCTGTCGAACGCCTCGCGGTCGATTTCCCCCGCCTGCAACTGCCGCAACCCGGCCAGCTGTGCCCGGAGGATCTCGATCACGTCGTCCACTATTTCGCGGGCGGGCTCCCTGGTGCGAGGCCGCCCGATGTACTCCGAATAATCAATCGGCTTGCCGAACGCCAGCCAGATGTGCTTGAACAACCTCGGGAAGCTGCTTCCAACCGGCAGCACGTCATACAGACCATCCACGGTGACCGGCACTACTTTCGGCTGGTTCGCCAGCACGACGAAGCCGGCACCGGCCTTCCCATCCCGGATCTCGCCGTCGCGGGACCGAGTGCCTTCCGGGAACAACACCATCGTTCCGCCCAACCCGGCCCGGATCATCCGGTGCAGAGCACGGCCGTCCTTGCGGCCTCTCTTGACCGGGATGCACTTCCAGTTGTCCGCCCACCAGGCCCAAAAACGGTTCTTGAAGAAGTTTTCCTCTGCGGCCGGGTTCCACGGGATCAGGTAAGGCTTGACGAACGATGGACCGAAGTAGGCGGCCGTCGCGACGAGGAAGCTGTCGATCATCGTCTGGTGATTCGACAGCAGGAGGGTGTTACGCTCGCGCGGTACGTTCCCACGGCCGATCACGGTGGCCCGGTTGAGTACGTAGAACACGAGGCCGAGAGACAGCGCCGTGATGTGGACCGTCAGATAGCGGGTCAGCGGCCAGAAGAAGTGGAAGACCGGTCCCCTGTAGTCTGCTCTGTAGGGTTCGCCCATAAGCCTCTCAATCGACGCGTTCCAGAGCTTCCTCTACGGCTGGGGATCACAATATCAGTGCTCCCGGCCGCCGTGCCAGACACGTGAGACGCGCGACGACCAACGGCGGCTCGCGGACTCGCCCCGTAATACCAAAGGTAGCATATTGCCTCGCGCGTGGCCGGGCGCCATGAAGAGTGCGGCCCTGGACGATTCCCTGACCTCCCACGCGGTGCGGTCGCAACCTACACTGAGAGCTCCTGATGACGTCTCCGGCCAGTGCGAGTAAGGACACTTTCGGCGCCCGACGGCGTCTGCAACTTCCTGACGGTTCCTCTGCCACCATATACGATCTTCAGGCCCTGGCGCGCGCCGGCGTCGGCCGGATCGACAGACTTCCGTTCTCCATTCGTCTTCTCCTGGAGAATCTCCTGCGCCACGAGAACGGAACCACTGTGACGTCGTCGGACATAGAGGCGCTGGCGGCCTGGAACCCATCGGCCGAGCGTGAGATTTCCTTCATGCCCGCCCGCGTGATCCTGCAGGACTTCACCGGGGTTCCGGCGGTCGTCGATCTGGCGGCGATGCGGGATGCGATCCTGGAGATGGGCGGAGACCCGGACCTCATCAACCCGCACCTCCCCTCGGAACTGGTCATCGATCATTCGGTTCAGGTCGACAGCTTCGGCCGGCTGGCGTCCCTGTTCATCAACTCCGAGAAAGAGATGGAGCGAAACCGGGAGCGCTATCTGTTTCTGCGCTGGGGGCAGCAGGCCTTCGGCAATTTCAAGGTCGTACCGCCGAGTACGGGTATCGTCCATCAGGTGAATCTGGAACACCTGGCCCGGGTCGTTTTTGACAGCGGAAGCGGTGAGGAGCGCCTGCTCTATCCCGATACGCTGGTGGGCACAGACAGCCACACAACCATGATCAACGGGCTTGGAGTGCTAGGGTGGGGCGTCGGTGGCATCGAGGCCGAAGCCGCCATGCTGGGCCAGTCCATCAGTTTCCTGGTGCCCGAGGTCGTCGGCTTTCGGCTACACGGAACGCTGCCGGAGGGGGCCACCGCTACCGACGCGGTGCTGCGCGTGACCGAGATGCTCCGGGAGAAGGGAGTCGTCGGGAAATTCGTCGAGTTCTATGGTGCAGGGTTGGCCTCCCTCTCCCTGGCCGACCGGGCCACCATCTCCAACATGTCGCCCGAATTCGGCAGCACCTGCGCCATCTTCCCGATCGACGCTGAGACCCTGGACTACCTGCGACTTTCGGGCCGCGACGAGAACCATGTCGCCAACGTCGAAGCCTATGCGCGTGCCCAGGGCCTCTTTCACACCGCTGACTCGCCCGATCCGGACTTCACCGACACGCTCTCCCTCGATCTGGGTACCGTCGAGCCATGCCTCGCGGGCCCCAAGTTGCCGCAACAGCGGGTTCCGCTGGCCCGCGTGCGGGAGTCCTTCGAGGCGGTTCTGGCCGCACACGCTGTGGCCCGGGGCGGCAATGGCGATGCTGCGGACGCGGGCGTTCCCGTCACGATGCTCGATTCCGAAGACGAGTCCGTGTCTTTTGACCTCCTCGACGGAGCGGTCGTCATCGCAGCCATCACGAGTTGCACGAACACCTCGAACCCGAGTGTGATGGTGGGAGCCGGGTTGCTCGCCCGGAACGCCGTGGCCCGCGGCCTGAGCAGCAAGCCGTGGGTGAAGACGAGTCTGGCTCCCGGCTCGAAGGTCGTAACCGAGTACCTCACGGCAGCCGGACTCCTTCCGTCTCTCGAGGCGCTGGGCTTCGCCGTCGTGGGATACGGCTGCACGACGTGCATCGGAAACAGCGGCCCGCTGCCCGCGCCGATCGCGGCAGCGATCAAGGACTCCGATCTCATGGCGGCCGCCGTGCTCTCCGGCAACCGCAACTTCGAGGGTCGGGTGAATCCCCTGACCCGGTCCAACTACCTGGCCTCACCACCCCTGGTGGTCGCCTACGCGCTCGCCGGGCGCATGGACCTCGATCTGACGCGCGAGCCGCTCGGGCAGGACCCGCAGGGGAAGGACGTCTTCCTCAGGGACATCTGGCCGTCACAACAGGAGGTGCGTGACACCATCCGGATGTCAGTGCGCACCGAACACTTTCGGGACCAGTACGCCAGCGTCTTCGACGGCGACGACGCCTGGCGCGACCTCCCCGTTCCGGCCGGAAACCGGTACGCCTGGATGGAGGATTCCACCTACGTTCGGCAGCCGCCGTTTTTTACCGCCATGTCCCGTGAACCCGAACCGGTGCGGAACGTTCTCGGCGCTCGCGCCCTGGCGCTGCTGGGAGATTCGGTAACCACCGATCACATATCTCCGGCCGGAGCCATCGCCCTGGACTCGCCAGCCGGCCGCTACCTGGTGGATCATGGGGTGGCCCCGATGGACTTCAATTCATACGGCTCCCGACGCGGCAACCACGAAGTCATGATGAGGGGAACGTTCGCCAACGTGCGGCTCAGGAATCGACTCGTCCCCGGTGTCGAAGGTGGCTATACCCGGCACCTTCCCTCCGGCGAACAGATGACGATCTTCGACGCCGCCATGCGCTATGAGATGGAAGGCGTACCGCTGATCGTCCTCGCGGGCAGCGAGTACGGCACGGGGTCCTCACGCGACTGGGCAGCGAAGGGACCACGCCTGCTCGGAATCCGCGTCGTGATCGCGGAAAGCTACGAACGGATCCACCGTAGCAATCTGATCGGCATGGGCGTGCTGCCCCTGCAATTCGTCGCCGGGCAGACCGCCGGGTCGCTCGGCTTGACCGGGGCTGAAACCTTTGATGTCACGGGCATCGACGGAGCCCTCGATTCGGAGACCGCCGCCTCGGTGAGGGCGGTGGCCGACGACGGAACCGTGACCGAGTTCGAGGCAATCGTTCGCCTCGATACCGAGCTGGAAGTCGAGTACTACCGCAACGGAGGCATCCTGCAGACGGTCCTTCGTCAGCTGGTATGACCCCTTCGGCGTGCGGGCCTGACCTTTGCAGGTGAAGCGCGGCGTCCCGTGACCCGCCCAACCCATGAACGGAGTGACCGATGACGATGATCGGAGTACGACATTTCACTGTATTGGCCGCCGTCCTGGCCATGGCCTGCTCGTCGGCCCCACCGCCCGAGACGGCGCCCGCCCATGCGCCGCCCCCGCCGGTCGCAGAGACGACGCCGGCAGGACTACTCGACGCGCCGCAAGCGGCCGTCGACATGTCCGACATGGTGGAACTGAACGGCACCGAGATGGGCACGATGTGGACGTTCGAGAATCCACCGCTGGACTACTGGGAGGACACGTACGGCTTCCGCCCGAGCACGGAGTGGCTCGAGCACGTGCGCCTGGCGTCGGGCCGCGTACCCGGCTGTTCGGCGTCCTTCGTTTCGGCCGATGGACTGGTGATCACGAACAATCACTGCGCCCGCGGTTGCATCGATGCGGTTTCCACCGACGAGAACGACTACCTCAACGACGGCTTCTACGCTGCGACCGACGAGGAAGAGCTGGTCTGCCCGAACTACTACCTCGACCAGCTGATCGAGATCGAGGACATCACGACTGAGCTGCGGTCGGTCGGCCAGGCCGGTATGTCCGACGCCGACATCAACGCGGCCCGCGATGCCCGCGGCGAGGAACTGAGCACGGCGTGTGAGGAAGAAACCGGGCTGCAGTGCCAGGTCGTCTCCCTGTTCCACGGCGGGCAGTACAAGCTGTATAAGTTCCACCGCTTCCCGACGGTCAAGCTGGTCTTCACACCGGAGATGCAGGCCGCCTTCTTCGGCGGAGACGCGGACAACTTCACGTATCCGCGCTACGACCTCGACATCACCTTCCTCCGAGCCTACGACGAGGGTGGGGAGAGCCCGGCATCGACGCCGCACTATTTCGAGTGGAGGGCTACATCCTGAACGGAACGCAGATGTCGCCCGCGATGGCCTTGCAGATCACGCTGTCCCAGTACATGTACCAGCGCGTCGTCTTTCACCCGATGATCCTGGACTTCGTCGATCAGCGGCTGGAGGTGATGCACGCCATCGCGGCGGCCGACCCCGACAGGGGCCGGGCCATGCAGAACCAGATCTTCGGCTTCGAGAACAGCCAGAAGCTGTATCGGGGTGAGCTCGGCGGGCTGAGAGACGTGGATCTAACGGCCAGAAAGATCCGCTGGGAGAACGAGTTCCGTGCTGCGGTCGAGGCCGACCCGGCGCTAGCGGCCGAATATGGTGACGTTTGGGACAGGATCGCCGAGATCAACGAAACGATGGCCAGGCTCGCACCCACCGTCTACATGAACAATCCGAACTTCCTCAATGCATCCGCGCACCTGCAGCTCGCGGGTCAGCTGTCGCAGTACGTGCAGATGGCAGCCATGCCGGAAGATCAGCGCCCCCCCAACTGGAACCGGTTGGAGGGAGCCATTCGCGAGCCGGGCGAGATGCACATGGACCAGTCTCTTGGCATGCTGACGGGACGGCTGGCGCTGGCCCAGAAGTGGCTGCCGGCCGACGCGGTGCTGGTGCAGGCCGTTCAGCCGGGCGAGACGCCCGAGGCAGCGGCCAGGCGGCTGATCGATTCTTCCCGGATCGTCGACGCC
>JBDHBK010000096.1:0-6662 GCA_039592635.1 Gemmatimonadota bacterium | reverse complement strand
CGATCACCCGATGGACCTCCCGATCGGCCGCTTCCTGGGCAAGGGGACCTTCGGTCATTGCGATCGCGTGCGGAAGCTCGCGGAAGAGAAGTTCGGCGGGCCCGAAGGCGTGGCGCGCCTGTTCCCGGACGAGGACTACCAGCTCACGCACAACAAGCTGTTCCCCCATAATTGCATGCACGTCGAGAACATCGGCGGCGAAATCAGCGCGCCAGAGCTTCAGAACCAGCGCCTGACCATCGGAATCTTCCCCTGGAAGTTCAAGGACGGTGAGGCCGCGTTCTGCCGCGCCGTCGCGTTCGTGGAAGACTGATCAAAGAGTGAGCGGGTCCACGATCGCGCTGCTCTCGGCTGCCGAGTTGCGACGACGAGTGGCCGGCGGCGAATTGTCGCCGGTCGAAGTCCTGGATGCATGCCTCGAGCAGGTCGACCGGCACAACGATCGGATCAACGCCGTTGTGACGATCGATGAGAGCGCCAGGGAGCAGGCCGCCGCGCTCGAGCGACGGCTCGCGGAGGGCGAGGACCCCGGCCTCCTGTGCGGCCTTCCCGTGGGAATCAAGGATGTCACGCCGGTCGGCGGGCTGCGCACCACCTACGGCTCGTCCCTGTACGCCGATCATGTGCCGGGTGAGGACGCGCTCGTGGTTCGCCGCCTGCGGGAGGCCGGCGCGGTGATCCTGGGGAAGACCAATACCCCCGAGTTCGCGGCGGGCGGAAACACGTTCAACGAGGTCTTCGGCCGCACCCGCAATCCCTGGAAACCCAAGCTGAGCGCCGGGGGATCGACGGGAGGAGGGGCGGCGGCCCTCGCGACGGGCATGATCGCCCTGGCCGAAGGGACGGACCTTGGAGGATCTCTCCGCGTACCGGCCTCGTTCTGCGGCCTGGTGGGCCTGCGCCCTTCCCCGGGCCTCGTCCCCACCGTTCCGAGCGACTGGCCGGAGGACGACCTGAGTGTCACCGGACCCATGGGCCGCACGGTAGCGGACGTGGCCTTGATGTTGGAGGCCATCTCGGGCCCCTCTGCGGAATTCCCAATTGCCCACTTTCGTGCAAGCCACGACTACACCGGCGCCGTCGAGCGTGGCCCGGCTGAGGGCACGCGTGTCGCGTACGTGGCCGATGTGGCGGGTCTCGGGACGGACCCCGCCCTGGAGCGCGTGTGCAGGGAGGCGGCGGAATCACTGTCCGACACAGGAGTTCGCGTGGAGGAACTCGACCTCGACCTGTCGTCCGGGTTCGAGACCTTCCTCACGCTCCGCGGTCGCTGGATGGTGGAGCACCATCGCTCCCGCCTGGAGCAGCTGCACGAACTCGGCCCGAACCTGGCCGGCAACATCCGGGCTGGCCTTGCACTCAGGCCCGGCGACGTGGAAGCGGCGGAGCGAGCCAGGGCGGAACTGCAGCAGATACTGCGCGGCGTGTTCGAGAGCTGCGACTACCTGCTCACACCGTGCGTGCCGGTGGCACCCTTCCCGGTAGAGCAGGATTACCCCGAGACCATCGGCGGGCGGAAGATGGCGACCTACATCGAGTGGATCGCCCCCACGTTCGTCCTCTCCCTGACCAGCCTTCCCGTGGCATGCGTGCCGGCGGGCCTCGACTCGAACGGACTTCCGGTGGGCATCCAGATCGTGGGACCGCCGAATGGAGAGGAGTCCGTTCTCGCCCTGGCGGGACGGCTGGAGGACCTCCGGCCGATCGGTCCGCCGCCAGGCGTGGGTTCGGCTCAGTCATTTTGACGGCAGCCTTTCATACCTACACGCCGTAGCGCTCCGCATAGGCAATCAACGCCGCCTCGAACACATCCATTGGAGGCCGCACCAACCCCGCGCCCACCTGTCCGACACCGGCGTCCTTGTGAGCGATCCCGGTGTTGATGCGCGGCGTGATTCCCAGCTCCACCACTTTCCGGATGTCGATCCCGGTTGGAGTGCCCCGGAAATCGAGCGCCGGGATCGTGAACTGCAGATGGTCTGCCTGCGTGATCTCGTACATCTCCATCGTCGTGTTCACAGCGTCCTTCGGAGTCCCGCTCACGAAAGTGACGATGGCCGGCGCCGCCGCCATCGCGAATCCACCGATTCCGGCTGTCTCGGTAATCGTGCTGTCTCCGATGTCCGCGTTGGCGTCGGCGGCGCTGAACCCTGAGAAGTAGAGTCCGTCCGGCACCTGGGCCGGCGCCGTGAACCAGTCGTCTCCCAGACCGCTCACCCGGATCCCGAAATCCGTGCCGTTGCGAGCCATGGCCGTCACGATCGTGCTGCCCTCGACGCCGTGCGCGGCGTCCGCCATGGCCTTGCAGGCGGCCATCACCGGGTTGAGCACGCTGAGGGCGTTGTCGCCCAGGAACTTCAGGACTTCTGAGGCGACCTCCGGCCCTGCCACACGCGCCACGTCGGGTGCCAGGAGCTTGAGAAACAGCAACGAGCCCGCCTTGTTCCGATTGTGGCCCTCGTCCCCCATGTGGAGGGCTTCCGCGAGAAGGGCCCGCAGATCAAGCTCGTCTCGCGTGGCCACCGCTTCGGCCAGAACCGGCCCCATGACGTCGTTCATCCAGCGCAGCTTCTGAAGGACGTCCGGCGCGTAGGCACCGTACCGCAGTACCTTCCCGTACCCTTCGTTCAGGTTCGAGAAAGCCATGTTGCCGTGCGTGACGTTCTCGACCACGTAGACGGCCATCGAGGCGGACGTCACACCGGCCATCGGGCCGACCGTCTGGTGGTGGTGGCACGGAGCGAACTCGACATCCCCCCGGTCCACAAGGGCAACCGCTTCGGCCTCGTCAGCGGCGAGCCCCTCGAATAGCAACGCGCCTATCACGGCACCGCGCAGGGGGCCCGACATGCGTTCCCACTCGATCGGCGGACCGGCGTGCAGGATCAGTCCATCGCGCATGCCGGGGATCACGTCTCGGGCCGTGGCGACGCCCTTCAGCAGAGGGCGGGCCGTCATCATCTGATCGACCGCGGTCTTGTTGGCTTCTGAGATTCCCACTCTACCTCCTCAGCTTGTCCAGAATCGCGAGCAATCGATCGTCGCCCCCGGCGGGCGGTTGCCAATCCACGTGCACGACCTCGGCTCCCTGGTCCTCGAGACTCGTCGAGAACGACTCGAGCCCAATGTTGACCGCAGCCACCGGGGCTGTCAGAAGGTCCACATCCACGGGGGGTAGCGGAGCCGGCTCGGACCCTCCCAGGCGATCGACCACGTGACCGAGGGCACTCGAGAGATCCTCGAATACCAGGGCCCCCGCGCCCCTGAGGGCTTCGAGCTGAGACTCGAGGTTCTGCGGGTCCTCGTCCGTTCCGATGACGACGGCGACGAACTCCACATCGCGTGCCCTGCGCGCCTCGGAGATGGCCGGAGCCAGCTCACCTGCCGGGTCCGGATGAGCCCCGTCGCCCAGCACGACGTCCAGCAGGATCATCCCTACCTCAGGATCGGCCGCTTCCTGGGCCAATCGGCGGAGCCGCAGGTCGTTGTCGATCATGGGGTGCAGGCGGCCCACGGTGTACTCGTCGGCCCCGAGATCGAGAATCGTGTGCGCCTCACTGCGGGCCACCGTCTCGAGGGGCCGGCCGACAGCGCCCATAATGTTGGAGTGCAGTGGATCCAGGAAGTTGGCCAGGGCCAGAAGCGATTCGGAAGCCAGGGTGCCGCCGGCGAAGAGTCCGCGCAGGTATCCGGGCAGGATTTCGCTCTCGCCCGTCCCCGAATCTTCCCGATCTGCAGCGGTGGGCTTCGACAACTCCACGGCGATCCAGGCGGCTTCCGAGAGGCCTTCCGCGAAATAGAGGCGGCCCAAGCGCCGCGCTGGAGCCGGGAAACCCACGAAGTGCACGACGACCGGTTTTCCGGTGCCCCTCGCAGCCCGCAGAATGGTCCGCACCACGGAGGGCGCAGGCGGTTTCGAAACGAGGACGATCACTTCCGTACCGGGATCGCGAGCCAGGAGGTCCAGGCCCTGCCGGCAGGTCATCGCGCCAACCTCCGTATCCAGGTCCCGCCCCCCGGTCCCAATGGCGTGAGATACGCCGCCACCCAGGCCGTGCACGTGGGCGGTGATGGCCTGCAAGCCGGTCCCCGACGCTCCCACCAGGCCGATGGACCCGCTGCGAACTCGGTTGGCGAATCCGAATCCGATGCCGTTGATCGACGCCGTGCCGCAGTCCGGGCCCATCACGAGCCGACCCTCGGCGGCCCCCTTGTCCTTGAGGGCGACCTCGTCCTCGAGAGTCACGTTGTCGCTGTACAGGAAGACGTTCAGTCCACGATCGAGGGCGTCCCTCGCCACCCCGGCCGCGAATCGGCCAGGCGTCGACACGAGGGCCCACTGCGCGGCAGGAATGATCTTGAGGGCGGATTCGAGGCTGCGGGGCACATAATCGTCTCCCGTCTCGCCCCCTCCCCGGACCAGCACGGCATCGACTCGTGACAGGGCGTCGGACGCGGCGGCGTCGGTTTCGGCCCGCACCACGACGAGCAGATCAGCGGGACCGGCCTCGAGAGCCCCTTCGGGCAGGAGATCGCTTGCCGCCAGCAGGGCGCGGTTCTCCGGCGAAGCCATCACGGCACCGGCGTCCAGGATGCCTGGTAGGTCCGCGAGGGCTGCCTGCAACTGCATCAAGACGATCGAGTCGTAGTATCCGCCCGGCCTGACCTGTGTTTTCAGAGCGCTCAAGGAGATGCCTCCACCGGCTGAAGCGTACCCGTCCACAGGCGCCACCCGGTCCCCTGAACCGCTACCGCCCCCACGAAACCGGGGGCGGGCTCGAGGTGGAACAGCGACCACTCCGCGCCGGCAGCGGCTTCGCCATCCACCGACCTCACAAGCGCCGGCTCGCCAGGCTCCACTGAGACCTCGAACCGGCCGAAGGCGGACCATACACCCTCACCGACCGCCTTTACGCTGGCTTCCTTGCGGGTCCAGCAGGTGATGAAGGCCTCATCGCGGAGGTCATGAGGAAGCGCCTCGATCTGCCGTCTCTCTTCTGCCGAGAACGCGCGCCTCGCTACCCGCTCCCTGCGAACGATCGGTCGGATGCGCTCGACGTCGATGCCCAGGGAAGACGCTCGGCCCACAGCGACGAGCAACAGGTCGCCCGAATGCGCCGTATTGAAACGGAGCGTCCCGCCGCTCGCGGCTTCAGGCAACTCGGGCTTTCCCGCCAGACCATAGGTGAAGACGAGCTCCTCCGCAGGCCTCCCGGCGTATCCCGCCAGGATGTGTCTCAACAAGCCGCGGCTGGCCGTGGCCCGAAGCCGATCCGGCTCGGCACGCAGCCGGCCGAACCGCTGCCGCTCGTCCGGCGAAAGCGACCGCTCGAGTCGCCCGAGAGCATCGCGCGACAGGTCCAGGCGGGTCTTCCACACGTGGATGTCGCAGTCGCCCAGGTCGGTGCTCGCAAACTGCGGCCTCGACAAATTGTGGAACTGGGGGGTCATTCCGGCAGCTCGAGCCCGTCGACGATCGCCTGGAATCGCGGATGCTCTCGCAGCGGGTCGTACATCGGCTGCCAGAGAGTCTCCAGCCCCATGACCGGACGGGTAAACATGTCCTCGATGAGGTCAAGCGCCCGGCCCGGCTCACCCAGGTAGATCAGCCAGGCGGGCTGGGCCAGTCCACCGCCCTGGTCCATGGGCCTCTCATCGCGGACCAGGGCCAGCCCACTCTGCCTCTCTACCGAACCGGCGGGACTCCGCGCTGCTTCGACGAGCGTCGAAAGGAACTCCTCCAGGTCCGGCTCAATCTCCGCCGCACGCCTCGCCTCGTCGTACTGCCCCCTCGCCACCAGGTGCTGTGTGAGCAGGGCCGGACCGATGCGCCAACCATGCACCCGCCACAGGCGCTCGAGGCCTAGTTCCTCACGTCCGGCCACGAGCGCGTACAGACCCGCGACACCGAGCTTCTGCATGGACAGGGGATCCAGCTGCAGGGCGCGGTCGGCGTGGAACATGGCCTCGTCATAGCGCCGGACGTACGCCAGGTACTGCGAGTACTCCCCGTGCGCCTCCGAGCTCTCGGGAGCCAGGTCCAGCGCCCTCCGCAGCTCGCGCTCGGCGTCTGCCCACTGCCGTCGCTCCCGCAGCACGCTTCCCAGGGCCACGCGTGCGCTGGCCGAGGTCGAATCCAGAGCCAGGGCCCTCCGCGCCGCCGCCTCGGCCTCGGCCATCGCTTGATCGATATCGATCGGCACGTAGTAAGGGTAGACGGCGAACACCTCCGCAAGGCCGCCCCAGGCCGGCGCGTACATCGAGTCGATGGCTATCGCGTTGCGGAAGCGCTCCTCGGCACGCCGCAAAGAAGGTCCTCGCTGACTCAGGAACGTGCGCCCCAGGAGATACTGCTCGAAAGCGTCGATATCCGTTCGCGTCACGCTGAGATCCGCGCTGGATTCGATGCCGAGCGTGCCGAGCAACGCGGAGGCAATCGAGGTCGCAATCTCCTCCTGCACCTCGAAGACGTCCGTGAGCTGCCGTTCGTAGGTCTGGCTCCACAGGTGGAACCCATCCGAGGCCTGGATCAGCTGCGCCGTGATCTTGAGCCGGTCTCCTGACGCTCGCACGCTGCCCTCCAGGACGGTCTCCACCCCCAGCGAGTCCGCGATAGTCCTGATGTCCGCCGCACTCTCCTTGAAGGCGAACGACGACGTGCG
>JBDHBK010000095.1:0-6681 GCA_039592635.1 Gemmatimonadota bacterium | reverse complement strand
AGAATCCGCTGGGGACTGGATCGCACGAAGGCCATGTTGCGTTCACTCGGAGATCCCCACCTGGCGGCGGAGTACGTGCATGTGGGGGGGACCAACGGGAAGGGCTCGACGGCCGCGCTCCTGGATTCGGTCCTGCTGCGCAGCGGGAAGAGGACGGGGCTCTACACGTCACCGCACCTCTGCGATTTCGCGGAGCGCATTCGGATTGGCGGAGAGCCGGCGGGGAATCACCTCCTCGAAGATTGTGCTCGCGACGTACTGCCCGCGGCTGAGAGCCAGGATGCTTCGTTCTTCGAGTCGGCTACGGTACTGGCTTTCGAGGCGTTCCGGCGTTCCGGGTGTGAGACCGTGGTCCTCGAGGTCGGCCTCGGCGGTCGCCTTGATGCAACCAACGTCGTGGACCCGAGCGTCACAGTCATTTCATCGATCGCTCGGGACCACTCGGACTACCTGGGCGACACGCTCGAGGAGATAGCGGCCGAGAAGGCGGGAATCCTGAAACCGGGCGCTCCGGCGATCGTCGGATCTCTGGCGCCTGGCCCCCTGGATGTCGTTCTCAACCGGGCAGCGGACCTCGGTGTGCCGGTCGACGTCCTGGGGAAAGACATGTCGCTGGCGAACGTGACCGTCGGCCTCGACGGGACTCGATTCAGCTATCGGTCCGACGGTTGGGCGCGAGGAGTTCGAGTGCACACCCGTCTGGTCGGCGAGCACCAGGCCCGGAACGCGGCGCTGGCGATTCGCGCGCTGGAACGGTTCGACTCGAGCGTTTCGGTACAGGACGTCGTGGCGGGCATGGCCGAGGTGGCGTGGCCGGGCCGCTTCGAGGTCCTGAATCGGGAGGGAGGGTGCTGGGTGCTCGACATCGCGCACAATCCGGAATCGACTCGGACCCTGGCCGAGATGGTCGACGACCTGCCTCTGCCTCGCCCGGTGGTGCTGTTGCTGTCGATTCTCGGCGACAAGCCGTGGTCGGAGATGCTCCTGCCCTTGCTGAATTCGGCCTCCGGCAGCGTATTCACGATCGCTCCGTCTTCACCGCGGGAGAGACGCTGGAATCCGCGGGAGGCGCTACAGGCAGCGGCAGGCTGGCCAGTGGAACTGGAGATGGACTTCGACCGGGCCATGAGGCGCGCCAGGGAACTCGCGGGCCAGGGAACGGTAGTCGTGAGCGGGTCCGCGCATACTGTTGGCGACGCCCGCAACCTCATCCTGGCAAGAACCGAATTGGAGTGAGCACATGAGATATGACCCAGAGGCCGTCCGGCCGATGCGGGACGAGTTGGTGCGCCTCGGCGCCGAGGAGCTTGGCACTACCGATGAAGTGGACCGGGTACTCGGCGACGGTGCCGGGACTACCTTGCTTGTCGTCAACTCGATCTGCGGTTGTGCAGCCGCGAACGCCCGGCCGGCGGTGGCGATGGCCACCGGACATGAAGTCCAGCCCGATCGCATCGTGACGGTGTTCGCCGGACAGGATATCGACGCCACCGAGCGGGCCAGGGCCTACATGGAGGGTTTTCGACCCTCGAGCCCCTCGATCGCGCTGTTCCAGGACGGGAAGCACGTATTCATGCTGGAGCGCCATCAGATCGAGGGCCGTGAAGCGACGGATATTGCACGGGATCTCAAGGCAGCCTACGACCGGTTCTGCGCGGCTGGCTGAGAACTTCCGGCGGGCTCCGCCCGGTTTGACAGAAGAGCGCCGGCCCAGCAGGTCGGCGCTTTCTGTTGCCGGCTAGCCAAGCCGCCTCATACATTGGCCTCCTCATGACCACTTCCAGCTTGCCCGGTTTTCGGGACTTCTATCCGGCCGATCTGGCCCTTCGCACTCACATTTTCCGCACGTGGCGGACGGTGGCGAGTCGGTATGGTTTCGTCGAGTACGATGGACCGCCGCTCGAGAGCCTCGACCTCTACACTCGGAAGTCGGGTGAGGAGATCGTCGGGCAGTTGTACGGATTCACCGACCAGGGCGGACGCGAAGTGGCTCTCAGGCCGGAGATGACGCCGACCTTCGCCCGCATGGTAGCGGCCCGCGCGGGGGGACTCCCAAAGCCGATCAAGTGGTTTTCGATCCCGCAGCTGTTTCGATATGAAAGGCCCCAGAAGGGTCGCCTCCGGGAGCACTTCCAGCTCAATCTGGATATCGTCGGTGAGACGTCCGTGGCTTCGGATCTCGAGGTGGTTGCCGCGGCGATCGACATGCTGCGAGCGTTCGGTCTGGGAGTCGAGGACTTCGTGGCGCGGTACTCGGATCGCACGTTGATCTCGGCGGTTCTCCAGGAGATGGGCGTGTCCGAGGCCTTGCTTCCGGCGGCGTTCGCTGCCTTGGACAAGGCGGATAGGGAATCCGAGCAATGGGTATTCGATCGGCTCGTCGAGGCGGGTATCGGGGACGAGGCGGCGAAGCGGGTCCTGGCCCTGGCAGACCTGGACCTCGCCGATCTCGCCCGGCAGTTCGGTGACGTCGCCCCGGTCGCGGAGAGCCTGTCGCGACTGCACCAGTTCCGGGCACAGGCCGAGGCCGCCGGCCTGGCGGAGTTCGTCGAGCTGGACCTTCGCCTGGTGCGTGGCCTGGCCTATTACACCGGCCTGGTTTTCGAGGTATGGGATCGCAAGGGGAAGTTCAGGGCGATCTGTGGAGGTGGACGGTACGACGATCTCCTGGAAGCCGTCGGCGGACCGGCGCTGCCGGCCCTGGGGTTCGGCATGGGAGACGTCGTGCTCGGCGAGTTGCTGCGGGACCGTGACCTGGTCCCGGGTGACGAGAGCGCCCTGGACGACTTCGTGATTCACGTTTCGGAGGAAGAGCTTCCGGAGGCGCTCCGGATCGTGCATTCCCTTCGAGCCCGGGGACGCAGGGTCGGGTTCGACTATCGGAGTCGCAGCGTCGGCCGGCAGTTCAAGGTCGCAAACCAGGCGGGAGCGGAACGAGTGATCGTGGTGGGACCGGAAGAGGTCGAGCGCGGAGAGTGTGTCGTGCGCTCGATGAGCACGGGTGAGGAAGTGCGGATGGGGCTGGCGGACCTGTTTGCGGGTGCGGCTTGATCCAACGAACCACAGCCGGTCGGGCGAAGTGCCCGGCCCAGGGGATGATAGAGCATGTCGAACGGTAAGGGACTGACTTCCCAGAGCCAGGACTTCTCGGCCTGGTACAATGAAGTGGTACAGCAGGCGGAACTGGCGAGTCACTCACCGGTGCGCGGTTGCATGGTGATTCGCCCGTATGGTTATCGAATCTGGGAGCTGATGCAGGCCGCGCTGGACGAGATGTTCAAGGCGACCGGACACCAGAACGCGTATTTCCCGTTGTTTCTCCCGAAGTCGGCCCTCGATCGCGAAGCTGAGCACGTGGAGGGTTTCGCGCCGGAGACGGCGATGGTCACGCACGCGGGCGGGGCCGTGCTGGAGGAGCCGCTCGTAGTTCGTCCCACGTCGGAGGCCATCATCTGGCCGATCGTCCGTGATTGGATCCACTCGTACCGGGACCTGCCGGTCCTGCTGAACCAGTGGGCCAACGTCGTTCGCTGGGAGATGCGAACTCGCCCCTTCCTGAGGACGACCGAGTTCCTCTGGCAAGAAGGCCACACGGCTCACGTCAGTGAGGAGGAGGCGGAGGCGGAGACGCGCCGCATGCTCGGCGTCTACCGCACCTTCATGGAGCAATGGATGGCGATGCCCGTGATCACGGGAAGGCAGACCGATACGGAACGATTTGCCGGGGGCCTCCGCACGTACGGGTGCGAGGCCCTGATGAAGGACAACAAGGCGCTGCAGGCAGGCACCAGTCACAACCTGGGCCAGAACTTCGCCCGAGCGTTCGACGTGCGGTACCAGACGGAGGAGGGTGAGCACACCTATGTCTGGAGCACCTCCTGGGGGGTGTCGACCCGTCTCGTCGGCGGGCTGATCATGACACATGGGGATGACGAGGGACTCGTGATTCCACCCAGGCTGGCGCCGTATGAGGTCGTGATCGTGCCGATCTGGAAAAACGACGAGCAGCGGGCGGCCGTCATGCAAGCCGGCGAGAGTGTCCGGGCCGATCTGGAGGATGCCGGCGTTCGCGTGCACGTCGACGACCGCGAGGGGATGAATCCGGGTTCGAAGTACTACGACTGGGAGCGCCGGGGCGTCCCGCTCAGATTGGAGATCGGGCCGCGGGATGTGAAGGCGGACAGCGTCATGGTCGTCCGCCGGTTCACACCCGAGGGTGCGGACCGAAAGACGCCGATGCCGATGGCCGGCGTGGGGAGACGGTTGCGGACGATGCTCGATGGCATCCAGGATGAACTCTTCGCTGCCGCCACCCAACGACGGGACGCGGCGACGGTGCGTGGCCTTGAGGACTACGGGGAGTTCCAGAGGCTGATCGCGGACCAGGGCGGGTTCTTCTATACCGGCTGGTGCGGCGAGGCCGAGTGCGAGAAGCAAGTCAAAGAGGATACCAAGGCCACCATCCGGGTTATTCCGGATGAGGAGTTTCGGTCGGCGGAGGCCCCCTCGCGTTGCATTTGCGGCGCCCCCTCGGTGTGCGAGGTGGTGCGGGCTCGAGCCTACTGACCGACCGAGCTTCCTTTCGCGGGAAGGAGGGCTGCGTGGCGGATCTGCGGGAACTCGTCGAGTTTCTGGACGACTACCTCGACGTACGCGCGGTGCCGGATTACCCGGGAGCCTGGAACGGGCTTCAGGTCGACTGCCGCTCACCGATCGAAACCGTCTGTGTGGCGACCGATGCCTGCCAGGCGACGATCGATGAGGCGGCCCGGGAGGGGGCTCAGCTCCTCGTGGTTCACCACGGGCTGTTCTGGGGCGAGCCGCTTCCGGTCACGGGAAGGTCCTACCGTCGGCTGAAGGCCATGCTGGACGCGGACATGGCACTGTACAGTTCGCATCTGCCCCTGGACATCCATCCTGAAGTCGGCAACAACGTGCTGCTGGCGCGCGCGCTGGGCCTGGTCACCGAGGGAACGTTCGGGCGGTGGTCCGGCCTGGAGGGGTTGGGCGTGTGGGCTGCCACGGACGTCTCTCTGCACGACTTCGTGTTGAAGGTCCAGGCCACGTGCGGCGGGGCGCCCCGCGTAATCCAGGGTGGCCCGGAGCACGTGCGGCGGGTCGGGATCGCGACGGGGTCGGCGGGAGCTCTGATCGAACAGGCACACGAGGAAGGACTCGATACGTTCGTGACTGGTGAGGGCAATCACCATACCTTCCACGAGGCCACCGAGATCGGACTGAACGTGATCTACGCCGGTCACTACGCGACGGAGACATCCGGTGTCAGGGCGCTCGGGGACCTGCTGGCCGACCGTTATGGCCTCGAGAGCCGTTTCCTCGACTACCCGACGGGGATGTAGGCATGTCGAAGCTGAGTGAGCGCCTGGCACGCGCCGTCGAGGGACGCTACGAGATCCTGGATGAGCTGGGCCGTGGAGGGATGTCCATGGTCTTCGAGGCCCGGGATGTCAGACACGACCGCACGGTGGCGGTCAAAGTGCTGCTACCGGAGCTGGCTGCGTCCGTAGGCGCCCAGCGATTCCTTCGCGAAATCGAGATCGCCGCCGGCCTGGTGCACCCGCACATCCTTCCGCTGTATGACTCGGGCGATGCAGAAGGGCTGCTGTACCACGTGACGCCCTGTGTCGAGGGGGAGACCCTCCGGGACCGGTTGAAAAGGGAGCGTTACCTGTCGATCGAAGAGGCCGTCCGGATCACGGCCGAAGTCGCGGACGCTCTCGATTTTGCGCATGCACACGATGTCATCCACCGGGATATCAAACCCGAAAACGTGCTGCTCTCACGTCGCCACGCGCTCCTTACCGACTTCGGCATTGCGCGCGCGATCACGCTCGGGGGAGGGGAGCGACTTACGGAGACCGGAATGGCCGTTGGAACCCCGGCGTACATGAGTCCGGAGCAAGCTCGGGGTGAGGCCGTTCTCGATGGGAGAAGCGACATCTACTCGCTGGCGTGCCTGACGTACGAAATGCTGGCCGGGGAAGCGCCGCTCGCGGGCCGGTCGCCGCAGATCACCATGGCGCGCAGGCAGTCCGAGTCCCCCACGTCACTGACCCTTCTCCGCGAGACCGTTCCCGAGCCCCTGGATGCCGCGGTCCTGAAGGCCCTCTCACGCCTGCCGGCGGACCGTTATGCGACCGCCAGTCAGTACGGTGACGCGATCCAGCTCGGGGCCGGTATGATGTCGGGTGCGTATGCCAGCGTCAGTTCGCCCGGCACGTTGATCCCGGTGGCCGGCACGACCAAGCAGACCACGGCGGTGAATGCCCACGCGGCTGCGCCGGGCAAGCTGACGTTCTGGGAGGAGCTGAAGCGGAGGAAGGTCTACAACGTGGCTGTGGTGTACCTGGCTGCGGCCTTTGGCGCTCTCGGCTTCTTGGCGAACCTCAAGGAGATCTACGGGGGCACAGCGTGGTTCAAATGGTTGCCAGTGGCTCTCCTGGCCGGGTTCCCGATCTCTCTGCTTCTCGCCTGGACGTTTGAGATCAGTCGTGACGGGATGAGGCGGACCGGAGCCCACACCGCGGCCACGCGAAGCGAGCGCCGCTGGCCCCTGATCAGCCGCCGGGCGCTCGTCGCGGTTCTTGTGATCGGCGTTCTTTCGATCGTGTTGGTGGTTGTGCTTCGATCAAGGGTCCATTCTCCCTGAAGTCGCGTCAG
>JBDHBK010000094.1:0-6696 GCA_039592635.1 Gemmatimonadota bacterium | reverse complement strand
TGCAGTCGGCCCAGATCACCCTGCTGTCGGCCCAGGTCGACGTCATCCGCAGGCGCTTTGAATACCAGCTCGGCCTCGCACGACTCGAAGCCCTGCTCGGCACCAACCTCAGATGAACAGACGGATCGGAGATAGAAGAGAGAATGAAAAGGAATACTAGGCTCGGCTGGGTCTTGACCGCGCTCCTCGCGACTGGCGTGGTCGCCGGAGCATGTGGGACGAGCGCGGCCGATGAGGCCGGGATGGGCCTCACGACGGTCACCGCGGAAGTGAAAGACATCACGTCCGCCGTGGCGGCGACAGGGACGGTTGAGCCCATCCGGGTCATCGACGTGAAGTCGCAAGCCTCCGGAGAAGTGCGCGAGGTGGCAGTCGAGTTGGGTGACAACGTGGAACGCGGTGCACTGCTGGTGCGAATCGATCCTCGCGATGTCCGCAACAGCTACAACCAGGCCAAGGCGGACCTGGATGTCGCCGAGGCCCGCTACACGGTTGCGCAGCGCAAGCTGGAGCGTACGAGCGACCTCAGGGCGTCACAGGTCGTGACCGAAGAGGAGTACGAGACGGCTCTCCTCGAAGACGCGAACGCCAACGCGGCGCTCGTCAAAGCGAAGACGAACCTTGAGCTGGCCGAGGATCGGCTGAACGACGTCGCGGTGGGTGCGCCCATCTCGGGAACGGTGGTCGAGAAGACGGTCGAGGAAGGGCAGATCATCACGTCCGCCAAGGAAATGACCGGCGGGACCATCCTTCTCCGCATGGCGGACCTCAACGAGGTGCAGGTCCGCACGCTGGTCGATGAGACCGACATTGGGGTGATCGAAGCTGGACTGCAGGCCACGATCAAGGTCGAGGCCTATCCGGACCGGGAGTTCACCGGGACGGTACTCCAGGTCGAGCCCCAGGCCGTGGTGGAGCAGAACGTGACACTGTTCGCCGTGCTCACCCGCATCCAGAACCGGGAGGGCCTTCTCAAGCCCGGCATGAACGCCGACGTGGAGATGGTGATCGGAGCTCGCGACGGAGTACTCGCCATCGCCAACGGAGGCATCAAGACGGTGGACGAAGCGCGCGCCCTTGTTGACGCCCTTGGGCTGGACCCCGAGTTGTTGCAGCAGCGCGTGGAGATTCCAGCGGACGAAGGCGCCGAGTCAGGTACCGACGGGGCAACGGACGGCGCGGAAACGGAGCAGGCGGACGACTCCGGACTCCCGAGCATGGAGCGTATCCAGGCCATGTCCCGCGATGAGCGCCAAGAATTCATGCAGAACCTGAGCGCCGGCGAACGTCAGCGCATGTTCGCCATGTTTCAGGAGGCGCGAGAGGCCAGGGAGCGGGCGGAGCGCGCGAATCCTGCGAGCCCGAAACCGGCATTCGTGTTCGTCGAGACCCCGGAGGGTCAACTCACTCTCAGTCCGATCACCATCGGACTGTCCGACTGGGACTACACCGAGGTCATCGCGGGACTCGAAGAGGGGGACACGGTGTTCCAGGTGCCGCAGGGACTCGTCCAGCAGAGCGAGATGCTCGAGTTCATGCGTCGCCGTACGTCCATGCCCGGCATGGGCCGCTAGGAGCCGCCAGTGCTTGTCTTCGAGATCATCCGGGTGGCATTGCAGGCGATCGGGGCCAACAAGATGCGGAGCCTCCTCACCATGTTGGGCATCGTCATCGGGGTCGGAGCCGTCATTACGATGGTGGCCCTTGGCACCGGGGCCCAGCAGTCCGTCGAGAGCCAACTGCAGGCCCTCGGGACCGACGTGCTCACGGTTCGCCCGGGCCAGGGTTGGCACCGCGGCGTACGCTCGTCGAACGCGCGTATGTACCTGACGGACGCAGCCGCAGTGGAGAGTGGCACGGAGGCCATCACTCTGGCAGCCCCGGAGATGGTGTCCAACGCGCAGGTCGAGTTCAACCGCTCCAACGCCAACCTGCGGGTAACCGGGACGACGGCCAACTTCGCCGAACTTAACAACTACGTGCCCGAGTACGGGCGCTTCTTCACACCGGAGGAGGACTCCGGGCGCCGGCGCGTGGCCGTGCTGGGCGGAGCCGTCGCCGAGACGTTCCAGAGCACACCGCTGGACATGCTCGGACAGACCATTGCCATTCGAAACGTCACGTTCGAAGTGGTGGGCATCCTGGAGGCCAAGGGAGGCTCGGGCTGGTTCAACCAGGACGAACGGATATTCATCCCGGTTCAGACGGCGCAATTCCGCATCATGGGCACCGACCGGATCGGCTCGTTCAACGTCAAGGTCGCGGATGGCTACTCCCAGACCGCGGCCATGGCTCAGATCGAGCAGGTCATGCGCCGTGAGCACAAGCTGCGCGTCGGAGCCGAAAACGACTTCTACGTGCAGGACCGTGCGGAACTGATGGGCACCATGCAGGAGGCGACGCAGACCTTCACCTTCCTGCTCGCGGGGATTGCCGCGGTGAGCCTGCTGGTCGGCGGCATCGGGATCATGAACATCATGCTCGTCTCGGTGACGGAACGAACGCGCGAGATCGGCATCCGCATGGCCATGGGAGCCACACGCCGGCAGGTCCTCACACAGTTTCTGCTGGAGGCCCTGGTCCTGTGCCTCGTGGGAGGATTCGTAGGCATCGCGGTCGGATTCGGCGCCTCGCGAACGCTCGCCAATCTGGCCAACTGGAGCACGTCGGTCTCACCCCAGTCGGTGGGGATGGCGGTTGCCTTCTCCGCCCTGGTCGGACTCTTCTTCGGTGCGTGGCCGGCCCGCCGCGCCGCGAGCCTGGACCCAATCGAAGCCCTGCGATACGAGTGACGCCTTCCGGCGGCCCCGGGACTTGCGCCCGGGGCCCGTCAGGTCCAGCGTAGCTACATGAGCCTCATACCTTTCGACACGCTGCCGGACGACGCTCGCCTGTGGTGCTTCGGAACCTCCCGGGCACCCGACGCGTCCGCGACCGAGTTCCTTATCGACTCCATGCGGACCTTTGTCGCCGAGTGGACGGCGCATCGCCGTGATCTTCACGCTGGCTTCGACTGGTTGCACGGGCGGTTCCTCCTGATCGCAGTCGACGAATCCCGGGCCGGGGCTTCGGGGTGTTCGATCGACGCTCTGACTGGACAACTCCGGCGGCTCGGGGCGGAGCTCGACCTCGACCTGCTCGACTCGATGCCCGTATGGTACCGGGTTCCTGCCGGCGACATCCGTATGGTCTCGCGCGCGGAGTTCAGCGACCTGGCAGCACTGGGTGAGGTTTCAGTGGACACTCCCGTGTTCGACCTCACGCTGACACGACTCGGTGACGCTCGGGCCGGAAGCCTGGAGACGGCCGCTGGCAGCGCCTGGCAGCGTAGTCTTCTGACCTCGGATTGACGGTGGCCTCCCACACGCCGGCCCTGGTGTTGTCCGGTGGCGGCGCGCGTGGAGCCTATCAGGTCGGAGTTTTGCGACAGATCGCCCGGCAGCACCCCGAGTTCAGCTTCCCCATCATCACCGGCGTCTCGGCCGGCGCCATCAACGCGGCATTCATCGCCAGCCACCGCGAGGACCTGGCGGAGGCAACGGAGCAGCTCACGCGGCGCTGGTCCACGCTGACGACATCGACCGTCATGCGCACGGACGTCCCTTCCCTGCTCGGCAACGCTTTGCGAGTCGCAGGGACGGTGGCCACTGGAGGTGCGCGCCTCGCTCCGACGACACGGGGCCTGGTGGATACGAAGCCACTGCGGAGGTTCCTGGAGACGCTGGTCAGGCCGGAGGCCATACAGGCGAACATCAGGGACGGACGCCTGCAGGCCCTCGCCATATCAGCCACCTCGTACCAGACGGGGGACAGCATCACGTTCGTCCAGGGATCGTCCGAGACCGCGATGTGGAGCCGGTTCCGGCGCCGGTCCCGGGTTGACCGGATCGGCGTCGATCACGTCCTCGCGTCGGCCGCCATTCCGCTGTTCTTTCCGGCGTGGCAGGTGGAGGGAGAGTACTTCGGCGACGGGAGCCTGCGTCAGCCCTATCCACTGGCGCCGGCCGTGCACCTGGGAGCAAATCGCCTTCTCGCCATCTCTTCGCGGTTCGAAAGCACGGCGCAGGGGGACGATCCGGAGCCCGGACCCTACCCGAGCACGGCCAGAATCCTCGGGCTCATGCTGAACTCGATCTTCCTCGACCAGCTGGACGCGGATGCGGAGCGGCTCGAGCGGGTGAACGAACTCCTCCAGCGGGTCGATCCGAAGCAGCGCTGGCGCCTTCCCGAACGCGAGCTCGAACTGCTCGTGCTGCGGCCGTCACGGGATATCGGCCGCATGGCGGCGCTGTACGAGAGCAAGTTGCCGCGGGCGCTTCGATACCTGGTCCGAGGCCTGGGAACCCGGCGAGGATCGGGCTCGGACCTGCTGTCCTACCTTCTCTTCGTGCCTGAGTTTCTCAGGGATCTCATCGCGCTTGGCGAGCGGGACGCGGAGGTGAATCGTGCCCGCATCAGCCGCTTCGTGGAAGGGTGTGCGCCCGACGGCCCGTGACCCTGCGGACGTCCGTGTCCCCTAAACGTGGTTCAGTAGCATGAGTTCATGAGGATGGGGGAACAGGTACGTTTGCTCGAGCAAGTAGGTGCTCTCCTGCCTGCGGGCGTGGTGCCGAAGCAGGGTGAGCGGCACGATCAACGGAAGAAGGCCATGCCGGTAGTCGTGGATCGCCGTCGTGAGCTCCGCTCTGTCGGAAGAATCGAGTTCGTCGGATACGTAACCGGCCAGGTGGTGCAGGACGTTCGTGTGTCCCTTAGTTGAAGGCGGACGCTTCATCACTGTGGTGAATTCGTCGAGGTAGGCATGAGCCAGCTTCGCTACCGAGTCGGCTTTCCCCGCGGACCCGAGCAGCTTTCCCATACGTCTCATTCCTGCCTGGTTTCGGGCCATGCACAGGTACTTGTGCGTGGCGTGAAATTCCATCAGACGGGAGCGGGTAAACCCCATATTTTCCATGTCTTTCCAACGCCGCATGGCAAAGACGCGCGCGATGAAGTTCTCTCGCAGCCTCGGGTCGTTGAGTCGACCTTCCTCTTCGACCGGCAGGTGAGGCGCCCGCCGCAGCAGTACCTCCGCAAAGACCCCGGTGCCATCTCGCGCCGGCACGCCGTTGGTATCGTACACCTTGACGCGCTCCATGCCGCAGCTCGGTGAGTCCTTCTTGAGGATATAGCCGCACAGGTCCTGCTCCAGCACGCTTCCGATCCTCTTCTCCGACCAATCTGCCATCCGCTTCGTGAGATCCTCACCGGCCTGCGGCATCACGAGACGCACACCATCCTTGCGATGGCGCTCCAGGCGGATGGTGGGACGCGGAATCCCAAGTCCAATCTCCACTTCGGGACACAGGGGCACCCACTCCACGAAGGGCTCGAGCACGTCCGTAGCGAAACGGTCCCGCTTATGACCCCCATCATAGCGGACCTTCTGTCCGAGCAGACAGGACGATATGCCGATTCGAATCGAGCCTGCTGATGGTGCAGATGAGCCGTTCTTCTTGCGATTTCGAGCGCTCACGGCGTTGTCTCCATTTCACGGCCGAGTACGTGTCGAAGGGCCGATTCCAGATCCGCGTATCGGAAGTCGAAGCCCGAGTCCAATAGCCGTGCCGGTTTCACACGGGTGCTCGCAAGCAGGAGTTCCTCACCCATTTCCCCGAGCAAGAGTCGAATCGCTGCAGGCGGCACTCTCAGGGCCGCCGGACGGTGCAGAACGCGGCCCAGGATGGACGAGAATTGGCCATTGGTTACGGGGTGGGGTGATACGGCGTTGACGGGTCCCGAGAGATCCTCAGAGGCCGCCACGTGCAGGATGGACGCCAGGAGGTCGTCGAGGGTGATCCAGCTCCAGAATTGCCGGCCGTCCCCCAGCGGACCTCCGACACCCGCTCTGAACGGTGGAAGCATCCTTGCGAGTGCTCCTCCGGCGGGGGTAAGCACCACGCCGAGCCGTAGGTGAACGACCCTGATTCCGGCCTCGACTGCGGGGGCCGCCGCCTCCTCCCAATCACGCGCCACATCGGCCAGAAAGCCCGAGCCGGAAGCGCTTCCCTCATCCAGCACCATGTCGCCACGGTCACCGTAGAAGCCGGTCGCGGAAGCGCACACGAGCACGCGCGGCTTCTCAGGAGCCTGCGCCAGGCAGCGAGCCAGCAGTTCCGTCCCGACGATGCGACTGTCACGAATCAACCGCTTGCGTTCCGTCGTCCACCTTCCCTCCGCGATCCCGGCACCAGCCAGGTGGACGACCACATCCTGACCGGACACGGCCTCCGGATCCAGCCGGCCCCGTGCAGGGTCCCATGTCACCGCCGAGGCCCCGAGCGAGTCGGGGAGCGAGGGCTGTCTCCTCACGAGCCTGGCGACCTGGTGCCCGCCGGCAGACAGGAAGGCGACGAGAGAAGAGCCGACCAGTCCGCTGGAGCCCGTGACCAGGAATCGTTGCGGGCCGTCGGGAAAATACCTGCGGGTCACGGCGAGATCTCCCGCCGTGACCCGGTGACGATAGCCAAAGGTCTGCCGCAACCTGTTTTCGACGGCCCAACCGGCCAGGGCATCTACGAGGGGGCCTCCCTTCAGACCGTATTCGATCTCGTCAGAGAGCCGGCAACCCTCGAGGCCCGCAGGTTCGAAGGAATGGCGGTGGGTCCAACGAGCGAAGGGCCCCCGGACCATTCGATCCGTGAAGCCTCGACCGGG
>JBDHBK010000093.1:0-8672 GCA_039592635.1 Gemmatimonadota bacterium | reverse complement strand
GACGCCAACGCCGAACCGGTCCACCGGGGTCGACCAGGTCAGCCCCCCCCAGTATTCGCGCAGCCGGGTCTCGTAGCTGATCGCTGCCGAGAGCTCTCCGGGCCCCTCGAAGTCCGGGAACGAATCGGCAGGCACGGCGCCGCCCTCGTTGAACCGATACTCCAGGTTGTGGCGGGGGAGGTACGAATACGCCAGGCGACTGTCGCCAAGGAAGTTGAAGGGTATCTGGCCCGCGATGAGACCGGCCACCGCATCGAAACGCGTGCTGGACAGTTCGGTGTTTTTTAGCAACACGTCGGTGTACTTGATGTTGTCGAGTTCGAAGACGTAGCCGGTCAGGAGCGCGTCGGGCTCTTCGACCACGGCGAGGCCACCCGGGTTGTAGTACACGGCGCTCAGGTCGCGCGAACTGCCGATCACCGCCCCGCCCAGCAGCCGGGCACGGTTGCCGTACTGGTTGGTCCACCACTGGGAGTCCTGCGCGGCGGCCGGCGTCGCGAAGAGCGCCGCCAGGCACACCGTCATGATCGCGGCAATTCGGGTCCGGCGTGTCGTCGCTCCGGCACTGATCGAGCCCAACGCATGCTCCGGGTGGTGGTGGTGATAGTACAGGTCGCCAAACTAGTTTAGAGTCCGGCGACGGGCTACGCGATACCGGAGCATTGGAATACAGGAGCAGGAAGTGACCGACCGCCACATCGAGAAAGCCGGCACACGGCGGCCGACCGATCCGAGCCTGGATCACCCGGGACGCTCGGGATTTAGAGGTCTGATGACCGAAGTGCGGCGGGACAGCTACCGTCGCCTCGGGTGGATCGCGGGGGTGCTGGCCGGTATCGGAGTCATCGTGATGGCGGCGCATTTCCTCCTTCCCGCCGACCAGCAGGAGCACGTCGGGATCGACGTGCGGGCCCGGGCCTCGCTCATCGTGCTGAGCCTCGTCGTACTCGGAGCCACTCGCCTCAAGAACCTCCCGCCCGAGTGGTTCCCTGCACTGGCGCTACTGTTCGAGGTCTCCGTGGGAGCGATCCTGGCGACGGAGTTCCTGTACTGGCCGACGCTGGGTGAGCACGGAGACTTCCTGCTCGGCGTGCCGCGAACCACCCTGTGGGTCGTGTTCTTCGCCAATGTCGTGCCCCTGCGGCCGCGCGAGCATCTGGTCGGGGCCGCTGTCGCGACGGGTTTCGACGCGGTGTGGTTCTTCGTCGGAGGAAGTGCTGCTGCCGCCAGCCTCTCGCCAACCGATGCGCAGGCCCTGTGGGAACGCGGCTTCCAGCTGCTGCCAGGCCTCCTTCTGTCTATCACGATCGCAACCGGCCTCGCGTACCTGTCGGCCCGGCGTGTGTACGGACTCTCGCGAGCCCTGTCGCGCGCCCGCAAGGTGGGCGCCTACGAACTCACCAAGATGCTTGGCAAGGGAGGGATGGGAGAGGTATGGCGGGCCCGACACCAGATGCTGGCCCGGCCAGCGGCCATCAAGCTCATCCGCAGCGACCGAACGACCGGGACGTCCGCTTCCGACGCCGAGTACTACCTGGAGCGATTCCAGCGCGAGGTGCAGGCCACAGCCAGCCTTCGCTCGTCGCACACGATCGAGATCTATGATTACGGCATCACCCCGGACCGAGCCTTCTACTACGTCATGGAGTTGCTGGACGGAGAGGACCTGGACGGTCTGATCAAGAAGCACGGCCCCATGCCGCCGGCCAGGGTCGTCCACATCCTGCGCCAGATGTGTCACTCTCTCGCCGAAGCGCACGACGAGGGCCTCATCCACCGGGACATCAAGCCGGCGAACATCTTCCTGTGCCGGCAGGGTCGTGATGTCGACTACGTGAAGGTCCTGGACTTCGGCCTGGTGAAGGAACTGAAGCAGATGCAGGAGGCGCACCTCACTCAGGTAGGGACTTTCGCGGGCACGCCGGCATTCGGATCACCCGAAGCCGCAGCGGGCAAAGTCGACCAGCTAGGACCGGCATCCGATATTTACTCGGTCGGTTGCGTCGCGTACTGGCTCCTCACCGGCGAGACCGTATTCAAGGCCACCGGGGCCATGGAGATGCTTGCGTCTCACATTCGCGACGAGCCGGTTCCTCCCTCCGAGCGGTCCGAACTGGAACTGCCGCCGGAGTTGGATCGTGTGATCCTCCGGTGCCTGGAGAAGAACCCCGACTCACGGATCCGGACGGCCGACGAGCTGGACGACCTCCTGGCCGAACTCGAACACGTATATCCATGGACCGTGGAGGAATCGCGCGGCTGGTGGGTACTGAACCGGCCCGAGTCGACCGGGTGAGAGCCGGTCCCGTGTCTGTCTGCGCACGCCTCGGCCGCAGCATCCTGCCTGCGGTGTGCCTCGGCTTCGCGCTCGCCGGCACGGGGTTGGCCCAGGAGCGCGAGGCCGGCAGCCGCGCCGAGGGCGACGTCCTGTCGAGCTCCGCCCGGATCTCTCTCGTCACCATACTGCCCGGGAAGAAGGTGTACTCGCTGTTCGGGCACAACGCCCTGCGTGTGTACGATCCGGAGCGCGGGATCGACACCGCCTACAACTATGGGGTGTTCAGTTTCGGCAATCCGCTCACCTTCAGCGCGAAGTTCGCCTACGGCGACCTGAACTACAGCCTGCAGCCGCAGAGCTACGAGCGGATGGCCACCTTCTACCCGGTCGAGGAGGGACGACCGATCATCGAGCAGGTGCGCGACCTCGACCCGGAACAGCGCGAAGCGATCTTCCGCTTTCTCGAATGGAATGCGCAACCTGAGAACGCCTTCTACCGATACGATTTCTACTACGACAATTGCGCGACCCGCATTCGGGATGTCCTGGAGGAGGTGCTCGGAGAGGGCCTGGTGATCGGCACCTCCGACCCGGGCGTCACGATGCGGCAGCTTCTCGACCCCTACCTGGCGGAGAGATCGTGGCTGCATTTCGGAATGGACGCCGGCCAGGGGCTGCCGGCGGACGCGCCGGCGACCTCGCGTTCCGAGCTGTTCCTGCCCGACAGGCTGGCGGCATGGGCCGCGGCCGCCCGGGTACGAGAGCCGGGCGGAGAACGACCCCTCGTCGCACGCACGGACACCATCGGGTGGACTCCAGCGAGTGCCGAGCTGCGAACGGCGCCGAACTGGCCGTTCTTCCTGCTGACCGCGGTCCTGGGCCTCGTCGCGTGGATCACGATACTCGACCTGCGCTCGAACCGGTCGGGACGCGCCTGGCTCGACGTTCCGCTCTTTGCGATTCTAGGTCTCACCGGGCTGCTGATCGTATTCCTCTCCTTCGTATCGCTGCACCCTGTCACCCGGCAAAACGTGAATCTCCTGTGGGCCCTGCCGACGAACCTGGCGCTGGCGTGGTCGCTGGTCGGGGCTCAGCGCGGGCGTTGGGCCGTCGCGCTGCTGTGGATTACGGCGTTGGCAGCGGCTGTCTTCGCGTTCGGGTGGGCGGCGTGGAGCCAGGAACTTCCACTGGCCACCCTCCCGCTCGCCCTGGCCATGGGCGTGCGATCCATCTTCCTTGCCGTTTCGTCCCGGAAGGGGGAGGTGGCGGCCGCCTAGAGCTGCAGCCTTTCGCCAGCCGCGCCCGTGTACCGAATCTCGAACCGCCCGGTCTCCGAGGGCACCACGAAGACCACCGAGAGCCCGAGCGTTTCGGCCAACGCCAGTCCCTCGTCCGGACCGAGCACGCTGAGCGCCGTGGCCCAGGCATCGGCCAACGCGGCCTCCGTGTGCAGTACGCTCACCGAGAAACCGCGCCACGGCACGGGCTCACCGGAGCGGGGGTCCAGGAGATGGCTGTACCTCGTCCCGTCGATCTCCACGTAGTTCCGATAGTCACCGGACGTGGCCACTGCCTGATCGCGCAACTCGAGGACGCGGAAGACCGTACGCGACCCGGGATTCGGTGCCTCGATCGCAACGCGCCACCCGGTGTCATCCGGCCTTTCGCCGTGCGCGCGGACTTCTCCGCCGACCTCCAGCGCGAAATCGGTCCCGCCCATTCGCTGAACTCCATCGGCGGCCAGATCGAGCGCGTATCCCTTGGCGACCGCGGAGAGGTCGAGGACCACTCCGGGTCCCGTCTTGGTCACCGTGCCCCTGCGGGTGTCGAGTCCGATGCGATTCGATCCAATGACCGGACGCAGGCTGTCCAGAGTCGCTGCCGGCGGACGGCCCGCTGGAGCCACGCCCTCGGGGCCGAATCCCCACGCTTCGACCAGCGGTCCGACGGTCACGTCGAGCGCTCCGCCCGACGCTGCTCCGACATCGAGAGAGATCTCTAGCACTTCCAGCGTCTCAGGTGACAGCGGGAAGGCCGTGGTATCGGCGAATCGATTGAACGTCGACAGCTCGGAAGCAGAGTCCCAGGTGGACATCAGCCCTTCGATCCGGTCCAGGCGCGCCTGGACGGTGTCCCCTATCGCGTCCACCCAGGCCGCGGGAGCACCCTGCGGGAGAGCGACCTTCAGCGTCCAGGTGGTACCCATGGTCGCGCCGCTCATCTGCCGTATCTCGGCCGGACGCTCCCCGTAGAACGCCCGACCCGCGATCGTGCCGAGAACGACCACGAGCGCCAGGGCGAGGAGAAGCCACACCCAGCTGCGGTTCGTCACCGGCGAAGGTGAGCCGACCTCCGCCGGGTGCCCGTCCTCGTTCAATCCGCTGCTTCGGCCGTCAGCCTGACCTGGGCCGCGGGCCGGTCCATGGCCAGCACCTGGTGGCAGTTGCCGCAGTCGGTTGACACGGCCTCGCCGTCTTCCGTCTTCATGGTGCTGGTGTGACACCGCAGGCACCCGCCCTTGAACCCAGGGTGCCCCAGATGGTCCGGGTACGTACCCCAGGTCACGTTCATGGCCGGAAAGACGTTGGTCGCCCACAAGAGGCCGACTACCTCACCGGCCGCGGCCACATCGTCAGCACGGGATTCGGCAATCGCGACGTAGTTGTCATTGTAGAACGCCTGGATTCCAGCGGCGATCCCGGCCAGGGCCGCCTCTCGCGAGCTCCAATCTTCCTTCAGCAGCCTGAGACCCTCTCGCCGGATGAACGGAAGATCCAGCGACACCGCGCCCCTGAGCAGGGCCTGGTCCATCGCCTGCTCCGGAGTCCAGTACACGTGCGTGGGCCGGTTATGACAGTCCACGCAGTCCATGGTCCGCCACATATCAGTCGGAATCGGCTCATCATCCTCTGCGTGCGCCTCCGCCGCTCCGTTGGCGTTCCATCTGGGGTTGGGGTCGGCGGAGTTGAACCAGCGCTTCTCGGTGCCATCGGGTCGGGTGAGGACCACTTCGCGGATGTCCTCGCGACTCGGGTCCGAACGGTACGTCACCTGGTTCGCCGGATCCACGTGCCAGTGGATCCCGGCCGATTCGCCCATCGTCTCCCCACCCACATGGACCTGGAGTATGGTCTGCAGATGCGTGTTCGCCGAATCGCTGCGGAACTTGTTGTTCACCTGGGTCCGGTCGCCGATGAACTTGGTCGGCCAATGACAGTGCTCACAGGTCGCCGTGGCCGGCCTGAGGTCCTGAACCGGACTCGGGATCGGCCGGTCGTACGTATCCGTCCACAGTCGGTATACCTGCCGCACCCCCGACACCTTCGCCTTGAGGAAGAAGCGAGCTCCCGATCCGACGTGACACTCGACGCAGTGCACGCGAGAGTGAGGAGACCTTTGATATGCCGTGAACTCGGGCTCCATCACATGGCACGCCTCGCCACAGAAGGCCGTGGAATCCACGTATTCCACGCCCTTCGCGGTGGCCATCGTCAGGATCACGGCCGCGGTGCCGCCAAACGCGCCCGCCGAGATCAGCCAGGCCCTCGTCCGGTCGTCGTTCAGGTCTACGACGGGAAACTCGGCTGCCCGTACCTCACCGCTTTCCAACCGGGCCGCCAACCGCCGCCTTTGCCGCCTGATGCCCACGACGATCAGGGTCAGCCCCAGAATCAGGAATACCGGCAGCACCATGTACGTGATGATGCCCAGGTACGGGTGCTGATCTTCCCCGATGTACTCCCACAGGGTCAGGGTGAGGATCAGAAAGCCACTCGTGCCGGCCAGAATCGTACCCACGAGCCCGATGGGACTGCGGGTGAGATACATCAGGAAACCGCGAAATCTTTTCATCCCTGCTATCGCTCCTCAGCTACCCTGCCAGGGTCGCTACCATGATCGCCTTGATCGTGTGCATGCGGTTCTCGGCCTGGTCGAAGACCACGGATGCCTCGGATTCGAACACGTCATCCGTGACTTCCATGCCGTCCAGGCCGAACTCCTCGAAGATCTGCTCACCCACCTTCGTGTCACGGTTGTGAAACGCCGGCAGGCAGTGCAGGAACTTGACGTCGGGGTTGCCGGTCGCCGCCATCGCTTCCGCGTTGACCTGGTATGGCAGCAACAGCTTGATTCTCTCGGCCCACTTCTCCGCCGGCTCTCCCATGGACACCCACACGTCAGTGTACAGGAAGTCGGCCCCCTTCGCGCCCTCGGCCAGGCTCTCCGTGAGGGTCACGGAGCCGCCGGATTCCGCCGCCCATTCGCGGCACTGCTCGACCAGGCTCACCTCCGGCCAGTTGCTCTCCGGTGCGCACAGGCGAACGTCCATTCCCAACTTCGCGGCGCCGACCATCAGCGAGTTGCCGACGTTGTTGCGTGCGTCGCCCAAATAACAGAACGAGATCTCCTCGGGCGGGCGCCCCGCGTTGTGTCGGGTGGAACTCGTCCGTGAGTCCGTTCCACACCGGGACCCCGGCGTCACGAGCCAGTATCTCGACCCGGTCCTGGCCGAAGCCCCTGTATTCTATGCCGTCGTACATGCGACCCAGCACACGCGCCGTATCCGCGACGGATTCCTTGTGCCCGATCTGGGATCCTGTCGGCCCGAGGTAGGTGACGTGCGCCCCCTGGTCGTACGCGGCCACCTCGAAGGCGCACCGGGTCCGGGTGGAGGTCTTCTCGAAGATCAGGGCGATGTTGAGACCGCTCAAACGGGGCACTTCCCGATCCTCGCGCTTGGCGGCCTTGAGCTCTACGGAGAGGTCGAGCAGGTGACGAATCTCGGCTGCGGTGTAGTCGACCAGCGTCAGGAAGCTGCGACCCTTGAGGTCAATGCTCATGGAAGAGAGGGTTCCGATAATGGGTTGTGGGCCATGCCGTCCTAAGGGGGCCCTGATTGTCTGGAGCGCGGTTGGGATTGTCGCATCCGGTGGGCTCCCGCGCCACCGGTCAGGGCGCTACTCCGGCTCGTCGGTCGAAGGATGGCTCTCCACGAGCTCTCCTGATTGGTAGCGAAAGCGACGCGTGACTTCCAGGGAAGGACAGCACATCGGATCCGCCGGCCCGTGCATCGTGAGATCGACCTGGACCTCCCCTTCGACGACGCGGATCCTGTCCACCGGTACCCGATCGCCCAGGAACAGGGTCGCCACGTTGACCGGTTGCCCATCCCGGTTCAGGACCAGCGCCAGATCCAGAAAGGTGCCGCTCCCCCCAGTGGTCGTGGCCAGGACCACGACAGCGTCCGGCACTCCGTCCGAGTCGATGTCGCCCGCCGCGTACTCCGGAAGGAAGAACACCGATACACGCCGCGCCGTGTCCCGAAATACCCCCTGCACGAGCCGGACCTCGCCTTCTTCCACGTGCTGGCTCGAGTACGCTGCGGATCGCAGACTCGCGGCGGACAACTCGGGTGGGGGCGGGGGCGCCGGGGCCTCTTCCCCGGCACAGGCGCAAAGCGTAAGCAGGAGGCCGGCGGCGAGGACCGGGACCAGGTCGCTCCGGGACAGACCTCCGGAACCAGCCATCAGAATGTGTATCCCAGGCTGAACGTCATTCCAAAGTCGTTCGAGTTCTCGCCGGTGGACGGCTGACGGCTGTCGAAGTTGTCGAAGAAGCGAAATCCAATGGTAAAGTCGCTGATCAACTCGTAGGACACCCGGGCGTTGAAGTCGATGCGCCAGCGACCAAGATCATTCAGAATCGGCGTAAGGGTGAGATCGCTCGTAATGTCTGTCTTGGGACTGTCGAACAGGAAGAACGCGAAATCCCCCTGTAAGGGAGCCTGCAGCGTGTTGGTGGTACCCTCGTCATTGCTGTAGTCCTCGTTCGCGTAGGCAAGCGAGGCAGCGGCCGAGAACGTCATCTTGTTCGTGTGGATCAGCTCGCGCACGGCGCCGAGACCAAACGTCTTACGCAGGTCGAGGTCGATCTGCTCGTTCTGTTCCAGCGACATGAAGATCACGGCGCTCCAGTGGTTTCCAAACAGGCGGCGACCATCCAGACTGACGTCATTGCGGCTCGTCTCGTCTGCACCTTCCTGGCGCTGGAAATAGGTGCTGCCGCTCAGCTTGCTGGCCCACTTTTCCCCCCGGTACTTGACCTCTCCGGATCCGTTGAGCTGCCGGTTGTTGTTGGCCTTCTGGAAGTCGAAGCCGAGGTCCACATACCCGTCGAGGCGGCTCCAGAAGCTGGCTCGAATGCGTGAAATCGCGACTATGTTCATCATCCGGACGCGAACCGTGTCCGACAGGATGATCAGAAGCTCGCCCGGCTCATCGCTCGCCGCGAGCTGACCGAAAAACCGGGTCCCGATTCGGTTCTCGACGTCGAAGTAGTTGGTGCTGGTGAGGTGCGCGATCTTGTCCCACTCGATCGACAGAGTGCCCATGTC
>JBDHBK010000092.1:0-13138 GCA_039592635.1 Gemmatimonadota bacterium | reverse complement strand
AGACCCTGCTCTCCACCGCCCGGAGATCGAATCCGCCTGCCGTCGCTATCACATCGAAGAAACCGTCGGTAGGAGGAACCAGGTAGGCGCCGGATCGCCGGACCGATCCCGTGACGCCGATCCGGTACAGCGGCGTCACTGTGACGACCGCGTTCCGCTGCGCCGCCTGATAGCCTTCGCGAATCTGCGCACGCAACTCGCCGCCAGGGACGCCGACGACCCGCACGCCGCCCAGGAACGGCAGGTACACGTTGCCGTCCACTTCCACCGGAAACTCTCCGCTGAGCTCGACGTCCGGCCAGACAGAAATGCGCAGCATATCCCCCGGCCGCATCGGTGAATCGTATGGAGCATCCGTCTGGGCTGGCGCGGTACCGCGTAGCCCCAGCAGGAGCAAGCTTGCCATCACACCGATTCTCACCACCCCACGGATCATGACTCCCCCTCTCATGTTGACGGCGGCTGCAGGCGGTCTCGGGGTCTGAGAGGGCCCGCCCCCGACGTGGGGCGGACCCGTCTCGAAGAACACCTGGTTGACTCCCGAGGACCTCACGGGCTCCAGGAGGGGTTCACATCGTTGCCGGTCGGAGAACCGGCGAATCGCGTCTGGTTCAAACCGTCCGGGTCCATGGCGTAGATTTCCAGGGTCCCGTCACGATCCGTCGAGAACACGATGCTCGAGCCGTCGCCACGCATGTTTGGCCATCCGTCGACGGCCAGGTTGTTGGTGAGATTCGTCTCAGCGCCGATCGAAGGCGTGACGGCGTCGAAATCCGCCACGTAGACTTCGAAATTCCCCTCGCGGTCACTCGTCCACAGGATCTTCGATCCGTCTGACCACCAGGCCGGCTTTCCGTCCGCCGCGGGGTCGTTCGTCAGGTTGGTCTCCACGCCCGTGGCCACGTTCACCACGTAGATCTCGGGATTCCCATCGCGGTCGCTGCGGAAGAGGACCCACTGACCATCGGGCGAGTACGCCGGATGATCGTTTACTCCACCACCGGCCGTAAGCTGTCCTGCACTCCCTCCGTTGGGGCCGGCCTTCCAGATCTGACCACCGCGCACGTAGGCCAAGCCGCTCAGGTCGCCGGCGTAGCTCGGGTCGAACTCCTGGGCCGCCGAGGAGGTCAACCTCTCGATCCCGCTTGCGCTCATCCTCCACAGCTGGGTGATTCCTCCCCGGTTCGA
Organism: Gemmatimonadota bacterium; assembly: GCA_039592635.1. Taxonomy (GTDB): domain Bacteria; phylum Gemmatimonadota; class Gemmatimonadetes; order Palauibacterales; family Palauibacteraceae; genus Benthicola. The sequence goes on along the minus strand of JBDHBK010000092.1, from coordinate 11,950 downwards.
TTCGAACGCTACGACGGTCCCGTCCGGCGCCACGTCGGGATTACGGTCGTCGGCCGCATTCACGGTGAGGTTCTTCTCCCCGCTCCCAGTGTCCCTTATGTAGATTTCAGGGTTCCCGTCCCGGTCTGATTCGAACACAACCCTATTGCTCAGCGTCTCGAAGCAGAACACGTCGAACGTCGTCGCAGCCGTCTCGCCGTCAGCGACGGCCACCGTCTGCGGGTTCGTACCGTCCACGCTGCAGTTGGAGGCAACGCCGGTCAGCTCGACCGAGTGGTCTCCCACCGAGAGATCGGAGAAACCGACGGTCTCGTTGGCACCTATGGCCTGGGGTGTCCCCGCATCGATCACGACATCATATCCGCTGTCGAGGCCAAGGCCCCAGGTGTTGCTGGTGACGTCCAGGCTTCCGGCCGCGCAGGTCACGTCGAACGTCGCTTGGACCGTCCCTCCGTCCGGCACCGCCACTGTGACCGGGTTGTCACCTGTTACGGAGCAGTTCGCGAGATCAGTAAGCAACACGTCGTGATCGCCCACCGTGAGGCCCGTCAGACCTACCGTATCGTTGGCACCGATCGCCTGCGGCGCCCCTCCGTCCACCGTGAAGTTGAAGCCGGCGGGCAGGCCGTTGCCGATCGTGTTCACGACTACGTCGAGATCACCCACCTGAGAGGTGCACGCAACGTCGAACTGCGTCGTCGCTGTTCCGCCAGCGGACACTGCTACGGTGCGCGGATTGTCAGCGGTCACAGTGCAGTTGGCTGCGACATCCCCGAGCTCCACGGTGTGGTCGCCCGCGTCGAGGTCTGAGACCGTGAGCGTGCTGTTGACGCCGATGGACTGGGCCGCTCCACCGTCGACGGAGACGGTATAGCCGTCGCTATCGATATCGTCTCCAGTGGAGACCGTCGTGACCTCGAGGTTGCCCGTCGTTGCCGAGCATGTGACGTCGAAAGTGGTCGACGTCGTGTTGCCTGCCGTAACGGCCACGGTTCTGGGATTATCCCCTGTGATCGTGCAATTTGCGGCGACTCCGCTCAGCTCGACCTCGTGATTCCCGGTCGACTGATTCGTGAAGGTCACCGAACCATTGATGGCCAGGGCCTGTCCGGCGCCGCCGTCCACGGTCACGGTGTACCCATCCGCGTCCAGCTCATCACCGGTCGTGCTGGCCGCCACCTGGATAGTGCCCGTCGTCGGCGGATTCTGAGGATTGTCGTCCCCGCATGACGTCGCAACGAACGCCACCAAGACCAGGCCGGCCTTGACGAGCCAACCTGGCAACTGTGTGCGATTGCTCACGGCTACTCTCCTGTAGTTGTGATGTGATTTCCCGGCATCAGGCTGCGACCACACCGGCTCGAAATCGATCGGTCACCGCAGAATCACGGCTTCCCTTCATGCAACTCTCGTGCTCACAGCAAGTCCAGCAACCCGTTCTTCCTTCGCATCAACGTCCGAGGACTCTGCGATATTCGGACTCCATCAATCGAACGAAGGTCTGCGTCGAGAACCGGGTCCTCGCCGCCTCTCGAGCCCGCGTAGCCATGGCCGCCGCTCGTGTGGGGTCGCTCAGGGTCCGATCGAGCGCCCCTGCCATCGCTTCAGCATCTCCCGGGGGTACGAGAGACCCGGTTACCCCGTCTTCAACCATCTCGGGGACCCCCCCGGCTCCCGTGGCGATCACGGGCCTGGCGAGAGCGATCGCCTCCATCACCACTCGGCCGAGCGGCTCTGCCTCCGAGGACGAGTGAACGATGACGTCCGAAGCGGCCATCACGTCGTCGATGTCGCTCCGATGCCCGGTGAAGATCACGCGATCGCCCAGATTCATGTCGGAGGCGAGTCGACGCAAGTCACTCTCGTATGCCCTGCCGACACTCTTGTCTCCGGCGCCACCGACCACGAGGGCCCTGGCCTCGGGATGATCGGAGGCTATGGCGGCGAACGCCCGCAGAAAGACGTCCTGGCCCTTCCAGGGCACGATGCGACCGACGTTGGTGATCAGCAGATCGTGACCGTCCAGCCCGAGGTCTTCGCGCACGTTCGCCGGCGCGGGCGGGATCGGGTCGGGCGGGAACTCGAACGGGCCGTACACCACGCGAGTCTTTGTCTCGGGGATTCCCGCTGCTGACCGCAGGCGGGACCTGACCGCCTCCGAATTGCACAGATACCGGTCCACAAACGTCGAGAGCGGTCGGTCGAGCCAGGCCTCTTTGGCGGTAAAGAACTGCGAGTACGATATCTGGGGGACTCGCACCATCCCGGCCGCGAGAATCGGAGCCCGATCCGCGCTCGGACACAGGTTGCTCTGCACGAGATCGGCTCCGACGTCTCGGATCACCGCAGCGACTCTCCGGGCGATTGGGGCTCCGGCCCTCCGGCCGAATGCCCGCCGGAATGAGGCTCGAAAGAGATCGAACCGACACGGCGGTGTCGAGGAATCTGACCTCTGCTCCCGCGTTCTTGAATTCAGCCTCGTACGGATTCGGACCGTAGAACAAAACCACAGGGCGGAAGCGCTCCTGGTCCAGATTCTGTACCAGCATGAGCACGTGAATCAGAGACCCTCCGCCACCGGTCCGCTGCACGAAGAGAATCTTTCGTGGCCTGCCATGGAGGCGCATCGTCTCAGGCCTCCGCCATTCCCCGATCGATCGGGACCGATCCCGCGCTACCGAGGGTGCGGCGCAGCAGCTTGACGGCCCGGGCCGAGTTGCGGTAACTCCATGCCCGCAGTCTGCTCCCGCACTCCTCCTCGTGCGCGGCTCTACGTCTGAGCACCGTCTGCGCAGGCCGCAAGGATTCCATGAGGCATGGAAGGAAACGGAAATCCGGCCGCCGACTGAGCGTGAGGCACATGCGGAACAATTCGGCTGAGAATCGTTCCTCCAGGGCCACGCTCTTCGAATCGTCGTGCAGGAGAAAGCGCGCGAGCGGACGGCCAGTCAGCGATATCCGCGGGTCTTGGGCCAGGGCCCGGTTGCACCACTCGCGATCCATGACGTAGTGGAACGTCTCGTCCAGCTCTCCTGCCCGCGTCCACAGATGGCGGGCCCAGAACAAAGAGGGCTGGAAGAAATGGAACCCGTGACGCGGTCCCCGGGCGAGAATTCGGAACTCGTGGATTGGCTGGCCCTCGAACGGCGTCGAGCGCTTCACCTCGACCAAGTCCGATCCTTCCCTCCGCACCTTGACCATCCCGCCCAGGAACAGATCGGCGTCCGAAAGTCCTTCCGCCGCGGCGCGGAGCGCGCCGGGGTAGAACATGTCGTCACTGTTGATCCAGCCCATAATCTCACCGGTCGAGCGAGCCAATCCTTTGTTGATCGCGTGGCTCTGGCCCCGATCCGGCTCGCTGCACCAGTACGCAAGCCACGGTGAGTACTTCTCGATGATCTCGACGCTCCCGTCCGTGCTCCCGCCATCGATGACGATGTACTCTAGATTCGGATAGTCTTGCAGGAGAACCGAGCGGATCGTCTCCTCGATGAACTCGGCCTGGTTGTAGGAGGGAGTAACAACCGTGATTCTCGGCCACGGCCGGCTACCGCGCGGCGAACCTGTTGACTCCGTCGGCACGGTCCAGGGCCAGCCTGATCGATCCGCAAGCGGTGCCGGGAAACCGTTGATCTGGGCTAGCATCGTCGACCGCTGATCGTACCCACTCACCAGCGCTTCATCTCCGGTTCAGGCCTTTGCCCCGGCCCGGATGTGACAAGCCGGTGTCTGCATTGTTCGCGGTCGGAGCTACCGCCGGACTTGTCAGCTCCTCGTACAGCGCCTCGTATCGCCGCACATAGAGATCCATGCTGAATGCCTCATGCACTCGTTGCCGGCAATGGACCGCCGTCTCGGTCCGGCGGTTCGGGTCGTTGAGCAACCGCTCGATACTCTCGGCAAGAGCAGATACGTCCCCTACCGGACTGAGAGCCCCGGTCCGCCCGGGCTGCACCATCTCGCCCACCCCGCCTGTGTCGAAGCCGGCGACAGGGGTTCCGCACGCCATGGCCTCCAGAACTGTCGAAGGGAGGTTGTCCTGCAGCGATGGGATCACGTAGACGTCTGCCGCGCTGTATGCCATGGAGAGGAATCTGTTCTGCGTCACATTCCCGAGGTGCAGTTGCGGCACCGGGAAGTCCCGCGGCGGCATTCCACTGCCGACGGACAGCAGAAACAGGTCCGGTAGCTCGGTCAGGCCCCGCAGCGCCTCGCTCAAAAGGGCAAACCCCTTCCGCCGCGGAGCGACCGAGTAGGCCACGAACAGCACCACCCGGCTTTCCTGCGGGATTCCGAGAACCGCCCGGGCGGCTGCCCGGTCCCGAGGAGCGAACTCGTCAGTGTTTACACCGTTCGGGATTACGGACACGGCGAAGCGGTCTCCAAGGAGCGAGCTCCGACGGACCTCGCCGGCCATCCAGCGGCTTGGCGTCACGATGTGGAGTCGGCGCTCGCCGAGATTCTCGAATACGTCCCGCTTACGTTTCCATACGCGCCGCGACAGGTCCTCCTCCCGGGTCGACCCGAGCTGCGGGCACGCGCCGCAGCGTTCCGTGAACCGCCCGCACCCCTCGTCGTAGTGGCAGCCGCCGGTGAAGATGTTCATGTCCCGGAGAGTCCAGACGACGGGGACGTAGGGTGGCACCGCTTGGAAGAACTCCCCGTAGTCCACGAAGCGCGATACCCAGTGGAGGTTGATCACATCGAAAGGCTGGAAGCGAGAGCTGTCGCGCCAGTCCCACCAGCTCCGATCGTCGCTGAACCCCTCCAGCCCGCTGGGCCGTGTGGATCGATAGGCAGCGAGCTCGCGACGGATCCTCTCGCGGCGAAGCCGCTGCCGGATTCTCCGGCGAATGCCGTCCGGCACTGATGGCCTCTTTCAATGAGGCCGTGATGCAGCCTGTAGGCGGAACGGGCCGCTCCACCGGAGTTGTCGTACGTGCTCACCTGCGCGATATGAAGGGCCATGTACCTTGCCTCAGCCCGTCGCTTCCGCCGCCAGATCGTACTGCTCTCCAGCGGTCTTCGAGGCGCCGTCCCACGAGACCTCCTGGTGCAGCCGGTCGATCAGTTCCGCCACACGGCGGTGTCCGCGCGCATTCCAGTGGAAGTCGTTCTCCAGATAGTCCTCTGATTCCAGGTGATCTTTCAGGGCCACGAAGCGGACCCCGTGACGATCACAGGTCCGGCTGAACATCCTGTCGGGAAGTTCTTCATCGAATCGGGCGGCGTTGGCAGAAGCCGGCACGGCGCGAGCCAGATGCCGTCGGGCGACAGGTGACAACTCGGGAATCGTCATCACCACGAGTTTCGCCCCCACCTCCTGGCATGCATCATTCGCCCTCCCGACCAGATAGTCGACTGCGGCGAAAGCCCTCTCGGAGGTATAGCCGGAGCTGCAGATCTCGATCAGGCTGTCGAGCGAACCTTCCCTGCTCGTGATCGTCCAGCGAGTCTCATCCACGTGCTCCGTCGCGATCTCCCACTCCTCCGATCCTGTGCGACGGCGCGCGAACGGTGCGCGATACTCGTGCAATCCGGGATGAAGATTGTCGTCCAGGTCGTTCCCGAGGCACACGAGCCAGACCACCATCTTGCCACTGAGGTGGGCCTTCATTCGCTCCATCCACAGCACCGGCTGCACCATGCTGTAGGCTGGCGCTCCTATCGCCTTGATCCGAGTGCTCTCGGCGAGATCCGCGAAAAAGTGCCGATCATCGACGCCGCAGCCGAAGGCGTGCGAGTCGCCGAACACGACCACATCGCTATGCTCGAGCGTTCCGCGTCCCCTCCACCCGTGGACATCGGTGCTGAACTGATATGTGTCACCGCCGTAGTCGAGGGCGTGCGCCGCCGCCTTGGGACGAGGTTTCCAGCCTACCTCCGGGTGGAACTCGATCAGCTCGTGCCATGGAAGCGGTGTCGGCTCGAGGAACCGCCGGAGACTCCCGCTGAGCGTCCCGACGAGCCAGAACGGGAAGAGCAGCAAGCCGGCCGGAAACGCCAGCGCCAGGCCCAGCGCGCCGGCAAGAACACCGAGGATTGCACGGACGGCGTTCGAGCCGCTCGCAGTCAGTGAGCCCTCCTCACGCGCGCGCCTGATCGAGTCAACCGCTCCAGAGTCAGTATAGGGTGTAGACATTCCCGCCGAGGCTCCTGGTGGGCTTACCTTCCACCAGTTTGAGGAGTGCGAGCACCGGGACGAGAGACCAGGCCCAGGCGTTCCCCGAGCGCATGGCCCAGGCGGCGAAGTCCCGGATCCAGCCGCTGTCTGATCCTGAGGCGCCGGAGATGTCGGACGTGGTTCGCTGGCTTCCCGCGGGCAGCGGACGCTTGGGAGTCCAACCGGAGACACGTGTGTCGGGTGCCCTCCAGGCCAGGCGCCCGCCGGAGCGCCCCACGACCGTGATGATCATGAAGGCGATCCCCGTCAGCCATACCCGAGCCGCGCGCCGGGCGATGCGGGACAGGCGATTCCAGGCATCGTACGGCCGCATTACGAACGGCGGGTGCAGGAAGCCCGGGATGCCGGAGATCGCCGCCGCCAGGACACCCCATGTCACCGGATGGGGGGCCCGCAGGATCCAGAGCGCGAGGGCGAGCGCAACGCCGGCTGCCGCGCTCGCAACGAGCCAAAAACTCGCAAGCGCGGGTCGAGTGGGGGTGGGAAGCTCGATCAAGGAAGGCTCCTGCCTTTGGTCTGAGCGTGCATCGGATCAGTCAAGGTTGTACTGGGCCTGGTACTCTTGCGCATCCTCGAGCAGCCCCGAAGGCTGCCGGTCCTTGAGCAGAAGGAAGTCTTCGAGCACCAGCGCGTCCATGTCCGTCGCCATGAAGCAGCGGAACGCGTGCTCGGGTGTGCACACGATGGGCTCGCCGCGGATGTTGAAGCTGGTGTTGACGATAACCGGGCACCCGGTTCGTTCGAAGAACCTGTGGATCAGGCGGTAGTAGCGTCCGTGTCGCTCGGCATCCACCGTCTGCAGCCGCGCCGAGTAATCCACGTGCGTGATCGCAGGCAGACGTGAGCGAGGCACTGAGACACGGACGCGCAGGTCCGGGTCCTTCATCTTCTCTTTGTCTTCGTCGCTCAGATCGAGTCGCCACTCCTCCCGGACGGGAGCGACGAAGAGCATGTAAGGGCTGTCCTCCTCGCGCCGAGTCTCGAACACCTCGTGGACGTGCTCGCGGAGCACGCAGGGAGCAAACGGGCGGAAGGACTCCCGGAACTTGATCTTCACGTTCATCTTCGTCTGCATGCGCGGAGACCTGGCATCGCCGATGATGCTCCTTCCACCGAGCGCGCGCGGTCCGTACTCCATCCTCCCGTGGAACCAGCCGATCACTTTCTCCTCGTCGAGCAGGTCGACCACCCGGTCCAGGAGCGTGTGTTCCTGGTCCAAACGCTCGTACTCGGCCCCGATCGAATCCAGGAAGAGGCCTATGTCATCGTCCGAGAAAGAAGGCCCTAGAAACGAGCCACGCTGACTGTCCCGCGGTCCGGTCTGCCTCGGTGCCTCCTCGAACTGATGCCACGCTTGCAGGGCGGCGCCGAGGGCTCCCCCGGCATCGCCGGCCGCCGGCTGCACCCAGATGTCGTCGAACGGCCCTTCGCGCAGCAAACGGCCGTTGGCCACGCAGTTCAGGGCCACGCCCCCGGCCATCGCCAGGTTCTGCATTCCGGTGATCTCGTGCGCGTGGCGTGCCGCCCGCAATACGATCTCCTCGGTGACCGCCTGGATCGACGCGGCCAGATCCATCTCTTTTTGAGTGATCTGGGACTCGGGCGTCCGCGGTGGCCCGCCGAACAGTCGATGAAACTTCTCGGATGTCATGCGCAGGCCGTGGCAGTAGTCGAAGTACGACATGTCGAGCCATATCGAGCCGTCGGCCCGGACATCCACGATCTTCTCGAGAATCACGTCCGTGAACCGCGGCTCCCCGTATGGAGCCAGGCCCATCAGTTTGTACTCGCCGGAGTTGACCTTGAAGCCCGTGTAGTAGGTGAACGCAGAGTACAGCATCCCGATCGAGTGCGGGAATCGCATCTCTTCGGTCACCTCGATCCGGTTTCCGCGACCGACGCCGATCGAAGCGGTCGTCCACTCCCCTACCGCGTCGAGCGTCAGAATCGCTGCCTCCTCGAACGGCGACGGATAGAAGGCGCTCGCCGCGTGAGCCTCATGGTGATCCGTGAAGTAAACGGAGCCCGCGAATCCGTCTCCGAGCGACTCCCGGATCAGCCGCGGAAGGTTCAGCTTCTGCCTAGCCCAAAGGCCTATCGCGCGGCGAAACGGCGTGAAGCCACGAGGCGCCATCGCCAGATGAGTCTCGAGCAGGCGTTCGAACTTGACCAGCGGCTTTTCGTAGAATACGACGGCGTCCAGATCGGCTGCCCTGAGTCCCGACTCGGCGAGGCAGTAGGCGATCGCCTGCGCCGGGTTGCGGTCGTCGTGTTTGCGGCGGCTGAAGCGCTCTTCCTGCGCGGCAGCGACGATCTGGCCATCCGCTACCAGAGCCGCTGCAGAGTCGTGGAAGAAGGCTGAGATGCCGAGAATGTTCATCCGCCGCTCTCACTGTCGGGACTGGCCTCCACGCTCGCGGCACCTTCGGCCGAACGGCGCCAGATCTCGAGGAGCCGATCCGGGGCTCCGATGTCGATGAACGAGCCAGACGGAAACGAGACGCTCTGAACGACGAGGCCGGCCTCGACCGCAGCCTGTATGACGTCACCCAGGTGATGCTCCCTGTCCAGATTTCCGTCGCGGCGAATATGCTCGGACGCCTCGACCACCCAGCTATGCAGCAATTCCGTGAATTCGGGTCCCCATACGGCCACTACCCAACCGCAATCGAGCCTGTCGGGACCTGGCTTGACCTGGATCAACCGCACGCGGCCGTCCCGTTCCACCTTGACCTGATCCATCAGCTGCGGGTCGTCCGCCGGGAACAGGGCAAGTGCTACCGCCGCCCCCGTCTCGGCAAGCCGCTGCAGCAAGGGACCGAACACGCCCTCAGGCTCGGTGAGGATATCGGGAAAACCGCACGCCACGATCCGGCCTTTCACGAAGTCGTAGGCCTGGTCCAGCGTGAAGGGGACCCCATACGGTACGCTCCCCATCAGGTAGGCGAGCTGCAGCCCAACTTCCTGTCCATCGCCCAGATAAGCGGGGATGTCCCATTTGCCGTCCCGAAGCACCACGTACGCCTTTTGCACACCGCCCTGCCGCATGGACTCCAGGAGGTGCTCGCATGCGGCCCGGGGCCGTGGTCCGTCACGGCCCCCTCGAGCGCGAAAGCCCACGGGCAGGATTTCTTTGCTGCATGGGAGCGGCGCCAGCCTCGACGCCGCGCCGGCCGCAGGGATCAGTCCGACCACTTCGAGCCCGGACATCAGGAGACCGCTCCGTGTGAACGGGGCGCCCCGGAGACCACCTCTTCGAGCAGTCCGTTTTCCTCGAGCAGGTCCGCTGCCCGACGGACGACATCGAATCTCAGCTCGGCGCGCTCGGCAATCGCGAGCAGGTCGTGGTTGCCGTCGCTCAGGTTGAGCACCCAGAGAACGGCCAGGAGCCCATCTTCGGGGCTCACGCGACCACCGATACTGTCGTACAGGCCCCGCCGTCCGAGTTGAGGTTCGCCCTGCGGACTAAGGTTCTGATAGCTCCCGTTACCCTCGAGCACATCCACCACGGAGAGGCAGGTGTCCAGGCTGTCCGCGAGTCGATCAGGTAGCACGAAGTCCAGATCGTCCGCCGAGGTGTGGTACTCGGGATACGTGCCCCACGGGCTTCGCATCAGGCAACCGATCGGCAGGTCGTACCCGGGCGAGCAGTACTGTCGCTCATCATAGCCGTAGGGGCTGAAGTCCTCGATTCCGTAGTCCGCCCCGCTGTGTGTCAGCACGTGCTCGACCGCCCGGTCGATGTCCGCTCGGCCCTGCCGGCTGCGCTTGTAGTTCAGACGACCGGCATCACCGACACCGGCCAGCACGAAGCCGTGCCTGATGTTGTGTACTTCCGCTGCGTTCTGCGCCAGCCAGGTGATCGAACCGATCGTGCCGGGGAGAAACACGAACCGGTAGGTGTAGCGCTTCTTCCGGTCGGCGAGCTCCGAGGCCAGGAATGCGGCGACGGCGATCCCCGAGAGGTTGTCGTTACAGAGTGACGGGTGGCATACGTGACAGGACACGAGCACTACTTCATCGCTTTCACCCGGCAAGCGGCACTCTCCGTACGTGAGGCTGCCGGATTCGAGGGACGAGTCGATGTACACGTCGTATTCCGGGTCGGAAAGCCCCTCGAGCAAACGGTGAGGCATGCAGAAGCCCCAGGTCTCATCGTAGTACGACGTGCGGTAGGGGGTCCGGTCCGGCCAATCCGGAAGCGTGTGCGCGTGCTCGACTAGCTCCTCCCTGGTCACCCGTCTCTCAATCGGCGCGCTGTAGCCGACGACATGCAGATTCGAGTCACGGAAGTCGACGACCGTCTTGCCGCTCGCGTCCCGCACCCATGCTTCCCGGATGTTCCATTCCGGGGGCACGGTCCAGTCCAGGACTTCGGTACCGCTGGGTACGTCGTGTACGTCGAGCGGAATGATCTCACCAATGCGATTCAGAGTCTCCCCGACTCCGTCGCCCGTGATGCTTCGACAGATGGGGTACAGGTCCGCGATCAAGCGGTGGAGATCGCCTCCCGTCGGACGCGTGGTGGAGCCGTCGCTCATCGCGCAGCCAGCGGATTCGCCTCGTCGGCAATGATCGTGAGATCGGCGGCCGGGTGAGGTTCCACCTGACGGACGGCATCCCAGAACCGATCCGCGATTGCATCGAGCACGGGAGTCTCCCCCGGTAGCTCGTAGTTGTCGACGCGCATGACCTTCACGATTTCGGCGAGGGTTCCCGCGATCGCGACCTCGTCCGCCACGAGCAATTCAGTACGGTCGATCGGGCGGCGTTCGAACGGAATGCCGAGCGACAGGGACAGGTCCTCGATGATGTCCACGGTGAGGCTCTCGAGGGCCCCTTCGGTGGCCGGCGTCGTGATCACAGATCCGTCGCGTACCATCAGGATGCACGAGCCCGTCGCTTCGGCAACTCGGCCGTGCCGGTTCAGCAGCACCATTTCCGAACAGCCTCGGGCCCGACCTTCGATGCGTCCCAGGCGGGCGACCTGGTAGTTCGCAGCGCTCTTTACGCGCGGTGGAAGGGACACGTCGGCCGAGCGCTGCCAGGCGCTCACCCCGATGTTGATCGGATCGGGCCTTTGCTTGTCCTGGTGATAAGCCATCATCACGAGGTCCGACCGATCTCCCACACCCCAGTGACCTTCGACCACGAACAGAACGGCCCGTAGCCACATGTCACGTTCCGGCGTCAACAGACTGCGCATGAGCTGCCGGCACGCGTCCTCGAACTCGGCCCGATCGTACGGACACGGAACGTGCAGAAGCCGCGCCGAACGCTGGAGACGCGCGAAGTGACGGGGGAGCGCCACCGGAGTCGTGGCTCCAGTATCCCTTCAAGCCTTCGAAGACGTTGACTCCCCGGGTGACGGATTCGACCCCTACGTGAAGTACGGCCTCGTCCCACGGCCGGACCTCCCCGTCGAAGAAGATCCATTCAGGCTTCTGAAGCTTGACCAAGGCTGTGTCTCCGTTCTGTCAGGTGGCCGATGGGCCCTGCGCGAGCGTACGTACTACCTGCTTGGGATAGGACAGGCCGCGCTTGAGCAGGTAGCCGGCCAACCAGCGGTAGTATTCCGGAACATACGGCATGGCGAAACCCGCCCTGAGCCACTCGAGGCCGCCCATACGTTCCCGGTACATTCCCCTCCAGCGATGCCGGTACGTCCCCCAGCCCTTCCGCCGCATGAGGCTGCGGACCTCGTTCCACTCGGTCGGGTGCGTCGCAGCGTATTCCATGAGAACAGGGTCTGTATCCAGAAACTCC